>NZ_JBNPLX010000019.1:0-70239 GCF_050313695.1 Bariatricus sp. SGI.161 | reverse complement strand
TCACCGTGGTAGAAACTTGCTCTCCGTGACTGCAAACTTTCTCTCACTTCCGTCCGCCACTTTTTTGGAAAACTGCAACCACAAAAGTTTGTTTCTCTTTTTCTGCTACTACTAATCCTGTAAAGGGCATTCCTGCCCGCTTTCGCTAAAATGACACCGGACGCAGTGGTTTCTACCCGGTGTTGGAGAAATCCTTTCTCTTTGCCCTCTACTACGGGTAAATGCTCCAAATGCCAAACACCAGGGCAGAAAAATTCCCTCCTCGCTTACTACTACAACCGGCAGGGGGCAAAATGGCCGGGAGCGGAGCCGGACAACAAAAAAAGCAGTAAATCTTTTTCAAGACTTACTGCTTTCGCTGGCCGCGTCGGTGGCGGCTGGTATTCAGTTTTTATGACTTGTCCGGTGGTTCGTCAAGCCGGAACTTGAATTGACAGTCAATTAACCGCTGCTTTACATAGTCCTCCACCTCGGCGTTGACCTGCCCGTTCACTTTTGAGAAATAGCGGATATATCCGGCGTAGTGGAGCAGGACAGCGTTCACGGCTTCTGGGTCGCCCTCACGGGCTTTGAGGATTGTTTCATAGGGGAGAAGTCTACTCATACCGGCTCACCCCCATTTCTTCGCGTAGCCGCTGCAAGGCAAGCTGGATATGCCGCCCCGCTGTGCTGCGTGACCGGCCAATACACGCGCCGATCACGCGCTGCGGCTGGCGCAGAAAGTAATAGCGCAGGATTTCTTCCCGCGTCTGCTCCGGCAAAACAGAGATCGCGTCGGCAAGGGCGGCGTTGCAGAGCAGGACGGTCTGACCGCAGACGGTAAATGGGTATTCCTCGTCCGGCTCCGACGCGGCAAACTGGACAAACTTCTCGTTCATCAGATAGTCAAGGGAAACTTGCCGTTCCCATTGCCGTTTAAGCTTCAAAATCTTGTCCAAGGCGGCACAGCGGATAACAGTCTTGCAAAAGGCGTTGTACCTGCGCTGGATATATTCTTGATAGGCTATCTGGTCGGTCATGGAAATTCCCCTTTCTGAATAATAGTGCGGGGCGGTGGCACTTCTTGCTGTCGCCCCTTGATTGCCTACCAGCAAAGGCGGGCGGGGCTGTCAACGGCTGCGCATATGCGCCGTTCATCTTGACCGTTGACTGGCTCGGCTGGGTTTGCTATTTACCCGACAAACTTGAATTTATTTTAAGCTATCACGTTTTACCTTCTTAAGCCTTACTATCATTACCATAGGAATTTCTTTGTTGGTTTTAAAACATTCTTCATAAAATCCATCAATGACAAATCCAGCTCTAAAACAAAGGTTAAAAATATCTTGTATGGAACGATGATAATAAATCTGCTCTTTCGGTTGCCCTTCAATCGCTATATCATAGTAACTGTGCGGTGTCATATATTTTTCAGTCAACGTGACAAAACAAGGGTGTTGCGTTGCAAAGACAAAAATTCCGCTTTCCTGCAACAGTTCATAAACAGCCATAAGAAGTGGTTCAATATCCGTAATATCCATAATTGCCATATTAGAAACTGCTTTCGTAAAGGCTCGATTTCTTTTTAATTCTAATATACTTTTTCTATCGGTCGCATCCGCCACACAAAATTCAATTTGTTTTGCATATTGTGATTGCCGTCTTTTAGCCAATTCTATCATTTTTTTGCTGTAATCAAAAGCGACAACCGAAGCGCCTCTTTGTGCAAGATACGAAGAATAATTTCCATTGCCACACGCAATATCCAAAATGTAATCCGCAGGATTAGGAGATAGAAGTTCCGTTACTTTGGGACGCACTACCTCTCTGTGAAATTCATTAGATTCGTCACCCATTGCATTATCCCAAAATTGTGCGTTCTCCTCCCAGATTTTTTTACTTTCCTCTGTTCCCATGTTCTCTCCCACTCCCCAAATTTGCTTTTTTGCTTCCATTAAATCTTCCTTACTATATTCCATTGTTACCCTCCATAACTTCTGATTGTTGCCGTCTTGACGATTATGTATCTTTACATTACCTTCTGAAACATATGGCGCACCTTGTCCAGGCGGCTGTTTGGACGGCGGGGCTGGATGACCGGCTGACCGACAGCGGCCTGATATCCTTTCAGCTCTGTAAGGCATACGCTCCGCCCGTTGGTGTAAAAGGCCAGATCAGTACGGTATGCCTGTATACAGCGGGCGGGAATCTCGCCAGTAAAGACAACTTCATCCTTTTTTACCTGGGCCGTTTCGATGGTGGCACAGTATTTCGGTGCATCATGATAAGCCCTGGAAAGGTATTCCTGGGGCGCATAGAGGATGAAGGAGAGATAAGGTTCCAGCAGCTGCGTCCCCGATTCCTTCAATGCCTGTTCCAATACAATCGGGGCCAATGAGCGGAAGTCCGCCGGCGTGCTGACCGGACTGTAATAAAGCCCGTATTCAAAGCAAATCTTACAGTCCGTTACGTTCCAGCCGAACAAGCCCTGCTCCAGCCCGTAACGGATACCATCCCTGACAGCGTTTTGAAAACTCTGGTTCAAGTATCCCAGCGAAACCCGGCTCTCGTATTGTACACCGGAGCCAAGCGAGAGTGGTGTAACAGACAGTCCTATGGATGCCCAAAACGGGTTGGGCGGCACCTCGATATGGATGGTGTGGCTGGCTGCTTTGAGCGGCCGCTCCATATAAATGACGGAGGGTTCCTTTACCACTGTTTCAAGCTTGTATTTTTCCGACAGCAAAGCGGAAACAACCTCCAACTGCACCCGGCCCAAAAAAGAAAGAATGATCTCATGGGTGATGGAATCCACTTCGCAACGCAAAAGCGGGTCAGTATCCGCAAGTTGCGTAAGAGCGTCCAGCAGCCGTTCTCTTTGCGCTGCCGTTTTCGGCGCAATCGTCGTCCGCAGCATGGGGAGGGGGTCCTCGCGCCACCTTTTACGAGGGAGCCGGGTTTGGTCCCCTAATACATCGTTTAACCTCACGCTGTCGCTGGGAAGGATAACAATTTCACCCTGATAAGCGGTGTCTGTCCGAACAATTTCCCCTTTGGATGGAATACGCATCTCTGTGATTTTCAGCTTTTCTCTCCCGGCCAGGGCCACCGTATCCCGCAGGCGCAGCGTTCCGCTGTATAACCGTAGATAGACACGCCGCTGGCCGCAATCGGTGTACTCAACCTTGAAAACGCTGCCGCATAGGGCGGCGCCCCCCTGTTCCCCAATCGGTTGGAACAGCCCTGTCACCGCATCCATCAACGGTTGAATGCCAAGGCCATTTTTGGCGCTGCCATGATAGACTGGGAACAGGGAGGCGTCTTGAACCCGCTGCTGTTCCTCCCGCGCAAGTTTTTCCCGGCTGATTGGTTCTCCTGCGATATACTTTTCCAATAATTCATCGTTATTTTCGATGACCGCATCCCATGCTTCTATGTCGGTATTTTCCTCCAGGACTATTTCCGGGGACAGCGACACCGTCTGCTTGATGATAATATCGGCGGAGAGCTTATCCCGAACAGACTGAACCACGCTCTGCAAATCAACGCCAGCCTGGTCGATCTTGTTGATAAAGATAACGGTGGGAATGTTCATTTTCCGCAGGGCATGGAACAGAATACGGGTCTGGGCCTGCACGCCATCTTTAGCGGAGATCACCAAGATGGCCCCATCTAAAACAGCCAAAGAGCGGTACACCTCCGCCAAAAAATCCATGTGGCCGGGCGTATCCACAATGTTAACTTTACATCTGTGCCACTGGAAGGAAGTGACTGCCGCTTGAATGGTAATCCCACGCTGCCGCTCCAAAAACATGGTGTCCGTCCTCGTTGTCCCTTTTTCGACGCTCCCCGGTTCTGAAATGGCTCCGCTGGCATATAGCAGGCTCTCCGTCAAGGTCGTCTTTCCAGCGTCTACATGGGCAAGAATTCCAATATTGATTATTTTCATGTGATTGTCCTCCCTTTACAGCCCCAAAGGGCATAAAAATCCCCAGCAGTAAAATACTTTTACCACTGGGGATTATAAGTTGCGGACATACACATATACAGCATACACCTGTTTGTGATTGCTGTTTTTGGGGATATGTCAAAATTGATAAGGCAAAAGTATTCTTAAATTGGGTACAAAAAACTAAGCCCCTACAAAAGGAGCTATCATAATCCTTTGTTCCCACTATTTGATTATAGTTTTATTTAAGAATACCTTGCCGCATATTTTTTACTCCTTTTCTGGATTAAATCATTGTATCACATCAGTTTTAGGAAAGCAAGTACCTAAAAGAAATTTTTCTTCCCCTTATATGTAACAATCATACCGGCTTCCTAGCGTTCAGAATGTTTTCTGCTGTCTGCTGTGGTGTTTGGTTGGAATTGTCCAACCAAAAGCCGATCCGTGGTGTTGTCTGCATTTTACTAAATACAAATTCAATGTATACAGAAAGATATAAGGAGTGGGAGGGATTCCGCCGTAGTTGGCATTGTAGGAAAATCCAAAAGTTTAGATTTTCCCACAATGCTTATCTTTTGGTCTTTGGTTCGGAATAGTGTAGTGCTGGCGGTCTATCTCTTGTTTTCGGTTGCTTGCTTCCTTACCGTACATGAGCATTAGCGCCGGGATTGTCATTTCCATATCCTTCCAGAAGGTTCACGACACCCCACACACCAAGACCTGCGCCGATTGCGACTACAAGAGTTTTTAAAGTTGTAATTGCGCTGCTAAAAAATGCCATATATTCATAAACCAAAACTGACTTCTTTCAGGTGTTTACGGGAATGAAAAAACACCGACTAAAAAGCCGGCGCACCTAATGTCAGTTATTCCTTTCCTCATTATTTTTCGTTCATTCCCAAGGTTACTCCGACAGTTCTACATGAATCACTTCCACCTCTTCTTCGGGTTTCGGTGTGTACTGTGGATTTAACTCTTTCTCTACTTTGTACCGGTTCTTCTCGTTTTCATCTGCAAGAAGCCGATAGTTTTTGTGTTTCGTGATATCATATTTATCCGAGAAAAATGGTCTGGCACCACGGATCTGCAGGATACATTTTCCTCCATCCATGACTGCAATCTCATCTTCCGTCATCAGCTGTTTGCCTGTTTTCTGGTAGTTCAATCCAAAGGACTTCTGATTACTCCTCGTCTCCGAAGTGTTATACAGGTCAATGGTTTCCTTCCCCAGAAGCTCACTCATTTCCTTTAAGGTGGTTTTCTCTTTGCCACCAAGAAAAAGTGTAGTATCACAGTTGCCCAGAATGGTATCTGCACTATCCTTATACATTGCCTTTAGCTGACTCTGGGACTGCAAAATAATAGAAGCAGAGATTTCCCTGCTTCGGATAGTTGCGATCAGCTTGTCAAACTGAGGAATCTGCCCGATGTTGGCAAACTCATCAGCGATGACACGCACATGCACCGGCAGTCTTCCACCATATACATCATCTGCCTTATCACAAAGCAGATTGAAAAGCTGTGACTGTAACATGGCAATCACAAAGTTGAATGTGGTATCCGTATCGGACATGATCAGAAACAAGGCTGTTTTCCTGTCACCGATCTTATCCAGTTCCATTTCATCGTAAGACATGATCTCACGAAGTTCTGCGATATCAAATGGGGCAAGTCTGGCTCCACAGGATATCAAAATACTTTTCGCTGTCTTTCCAGCCGCCATTTTATATTTTTTATACTGTCTGACCGCAAAGTGCTGCGGATCTCTTTCTTCAAGTTCCTGGAACATCATATCCACAGGATTCTGGTAAGTTTCATCCTCTTCACGGGTTTCGCTTTCGTTCAAAAGATCCAGAAGGGTATTCAGGTTCTTTTCCTCTTCATCCCCTTCATACCAGATAAAAGCAATCAGTGCTGTGTACAGCAATTTCTCTGCTTTCACCCAGAAATCTTCGGAAGCTTTTTCCCCTTCGCCTTTGGTATTCACAATGATTGTTGTCACCAGCTTCAGGATATCTTTTTCAGACCGTATATAAGCAAATGGATTGTAATGAAGGGACTTGGAAAAATTGATGGTATTCAGAACCTTAATCACATATGGCTCATGTACCACTTTTCCAGATTTATCTTTCATGATATTTCCATTCTTATCTTTCTTAGGTGGTCCCTTTGCTAACATCTTCCCGCACTCTTCAATCAAAGTGCCTTTCGGATCTGTAATGACCATGGAACAGTTCATTTGCATGACCGATGGTTTTACAAAAAAACGTGTCTTACCGGAACCACTGCCGCCGATGACCACTATATTTTTATTTCTTGCATACTTTGGCTGTTTAGGTCTACTTTCCATAGTCAATGCTTCTGTTGCTGTCAATGGAATGTTCATCCATGGATCTTCTGACATATAAGGCTTGATATCCTCTGCATTTCCCCATCTGGCTGAACCATACTCGATTCCTTTCCGGAGTTTCTTTGCATCTGCCTGTTTCTGCCAGACCAACACTTTCAGAACGACTGCAACAACAATACCTGCTAGCAGATCTTTCCAGTTATTGCTTAACACAAAACCAGCAAAAATCCGGTCTGCGTGTTCCATTGCATATAATAGTTTGTTCCCCATATCTTCTCCCGGACTGTTCCGGTAAAGAAAAAATGCCCGGTCTGCATAGAAAGCAGCCAGAGCATAAGGAATATTTGTAAGAACCAGTTTCTTTTTATCCAGGGCGGACAGCCTGACCCTGATCTTATTCTTCCATTTTTGCATCAGATTTTTACCGATTTGCTTTTTCATCGGCTCTGCTCCTGATGCCGGTTCTTTACTTTGTCCTTCGATTTCTTTGGCATCATTGCCCGGTAAGCTGCAAGACGCTTATGAATAGAAGGTTTATTCGCTTTTTGAATCTGTTTCTGGGAAAACTCACGGAAAGCAGCATTGAGTGCATCCTGATCACGTCCCTTGAAGAATACCAGATAAACCGGAGGCTCTTTGCTCTTGTCTTTTTTCAGAGCATAATTGATCCCGTATTTTCTGGCATACCGTTCAAAGGACTTGATATTTTTGTCCGTGATCTCGATATTGACCATCCCGGCATTCTGTTTTGCCAGCTCTTTTACCGTGACCTTTCCCTGTTTCGGCTGATTTTTCTGTGCTTTCTTCTCTACTGATTTCTGCTTCTGATGACGCAGATACGCAACAAGAACCTTTTTCAACAGGTCTGCTGTAATCTTAGTAGCCCGAATACAGAACGTGACCGTTTTCTGAGTTACCTCTTCCTGCATGACTTTTCCCTCCTTTCAGCGATTCAACTGCTGTCCAGATCTGTAATCATGGCAATCACCCCCTTTAATAAAAAAAGACAAATTAACCGGTAATCAGGTTCTGCACCTGTACGAGTTTTTCTGTCCCTTCTTCTTTTCTCTTATCTTCTCCACCACAATAGATGGGAACACACATTTCAAGTATTCTACTGTAAATACGCTGATGGGCAGTATCCAAATCTGTGGATTTCATTTCATTCAGTCCCAGATTCGTTGTTATGATCAGCGGAAGCATTTTACAATAGCGGCTGTCTATCACATTATAGACCTGCTCCAAAGCAAACTCAGAATTTCGTTCTATTCCTAAATCATCAATAATCAGCAGCGGATAATCCACAAGATTTTGTATAATCTGGTTCTTATCTGCCTGATAGCTGGTCATTTCATTTAAAATCCTGGAAAAATTCGTCATCATGACACGTTCTCCCTGTTCCAAAAGTGCATTTGCAATACAGCCTGCAAAGAAACTTTTCCCAGTTCCAACTGGTCCCATCAAAAGCAATCCTACATTTTTTCTCTTCATATCTGTCCAGTTTTCTACATACTGCCTGGCAATTAGTGTCTTCTGGTTGCTTCCATTGTCATTTTCAAATTTCCATTCCCAGAATCTTCTTTCCCGAAGTCCGACGGATTTTCTCTGATAAAGCAGCCGCTGTGCTTCTTCCCGCTGCATCTTCTCATCCAGTTCCTGTCTGGCTTTCACCTCGCATTCGCACAAACAGGACACTACATGCTCAAATCCCATCAGACTGACTTTCATCTGTTTTCTTTTTCCACAGATGCCACAATGAAGACATCCCTCTTTGTCCAGATAATCTGCTGTTACTTTATTTTCCATCACAGGCTTTCTCCTTCCTGAAATTCATATTTATCCATTCCTGCCCTGGCTCCATCCCGTTCTGCCCAAAGACAGATTGTTGCAAAATGGTTCTGATATTCTTTTCCACTGGATTTCATATAAACAGAAAGATGATCAATTCGTTTCTGGTAATCCCATGGAAAAAGCATCATCAACTCCCGCAGTTCAGCTTCCGACAGAACAACATTTTTAAATCTCCCATACTGAAATAATATCTGCTGCTCTTCAGTTCTCAAATAAGAAAGTTCAACAGCTGTGTTAAAGGGAAGCTTCTTCTCGTCTGCCAATTCTAATAGCTCTGCTACTAACTCTGTCAGATGAATATATCGAAGAATCTGTCTGGAACTATCTCCTGTATTCTGACTGACTTCTTCTGCCGCCAACTTCTTGCCAACTTGGCAAGAAGTTAAATCAGATCGTTTTCCCTGACGCTTTAACGCCTCATATTTCATTTTATAAGCAAATGCCTTTTCGCTGATCAGCAGCTCTTCTCGTTGAATGTTGGAATCTACCATAATCACCGTCGCTTCATCATCTGTAAGATCTTTGATGATAACCGGCATTTTCTCTAGTCCAGCAAGTTCACATGCTCGTTTTCGCCGATGACCAGCTACCAGCTCATAACCACCAGACTCTCTCAACCGCACAATACCAGGAACCAACACGCCATATTGTGTAATGCTTTCTGATAATTCTTCCATTTTCTTATCATCTTTTACTTGAAACGGGTGATTTGGAAATGGATGAAGGCTTCCTATTTTTATCTCGCAAATTCCATTGTTTGTTTCTTCGTTTGTTCCAAACAACGCATCAAGTGGCTGTAAGGAAATGGGAGTTGCTCTTTTTTTAGATGGCATCTTCTAGCACCTCCTCCGTCACTCTCCGATAAGCCTCTGTAGCTTTGCCTTTCGGATCATAAGAGAAAATACTCTGTCCTTCTCTGACTGCTTCCTTCATTCTTACAGAAAATGGAATATAATTATCAAAGATATGAATTTGACTTCCATATACATTTCTGAGAAGTTCCATATTATTTCTGGCATCATTTGTATGCGCATCGACCATCGTGAACAGAATCCCACCGACTTGCAACTTCGGATTAATCTGCTTACGAACCTTACCGATCGTTTTTAACAACTGCTGCAAGCCTTTGATTGGCAGGTAGGACGCTTCAACTGGAATGAGGACTTCATCTGATGCAGCCAGCGCATTGATCGTAATCATTCCCAATGATGGCATACAGTCAATAATGACTGCATCATATTGATCCTTGATACCATATAAAATCTGTTTCAATACATATTCCCTGCTCATTGCATTTACCAACTGTACTTCCGTACCTGCCAGTCCAATGTTAGAACAGATAATATCTATTCCCTCTGCCTGATGTCTGATATAACAGTCTGAAGGAATATCTTCATCTTTCATTACTGCATCCATAAGAGCTGTAAGTGTTTCATTACTGTCATCACAATCACGATATCCAAATCCTGCGGATACATCAGACTGTGGATCGGCATCTACAATCAACACTTTCATATTCTTTTGTGCTAATCCTACTGCTAAATTAGCTGTACATGCGGATTTTCCCGTTCCCCCTTTTTGGTTTACAATAGAAATAATTCTAGCCATTTTTCATCACCTTTCATCGTCGTCAATCAAAAAAAGAGGACTGAATTAGACAATCGGAATCTATATTCCGTGCGAGCTAATTCAGTCCTATAATTACAATAATTCTGTTGTTTTTACTCTTGTCTTACACAAATCCATTTCCAGTCTGGATCTGTAATAATTCATATTCTGGAATGACAGCGCTGCCTTATTTTTCCCTTTTCAGGAAGTTAAAAATAAGGACTAAATTAGTGCAACCCCTTGTATTTACTGGAGTTTTCTAACTTGTCCCTATTATAACTCGACCATGTGGTGTCACTTTTGGCATCTGGATTCGATAAATCTTATTGTATTTTTCACGAATATGCTGAAAATACTTCTTCCAGTGAAATACTACCATAGGTTTTCCATTCTTATCCAAATATGGCATCATCTTCTACAATGACACGCACTCGTTCCATATCTGCTCCACATTTCATCAACCTCGGTTTAATCGTATCTCCAATTCCATCTTCTGCAGTCTGGTAAAACACATTGAAAGAATCCATCGAAAGCTCATTCGGCAGTTCCTTTCGATTGGTACATGCTGCAGCCAGATGCATGGCAAGCCATGTTTTTCCCTGTCCCGGATCTCCCTGAATCAAAGTAACCTTACCTTTTTAAGATATCCTTATTATCTGCTCCCACAGCAATATCTCTTCCGCATTCACATTCCTATTATCATGATAATGCCCGAAGAACCATTTCTTGAATTTCACGTTCTGCCTTATTTCTTCCAAATAATCTGTCAGCAAATCTGGTTTATACATACCATGACTTAACAATGCTGCCGTACTGGAAGACGCACAATGCGTCACAATAAAATCCACTTCATTATTATGCTTCTGCAGATTCTTACGTCCTTCTTCCATTTCCTCTACTGACGGCAATTCTTCTTGCCACCAACTTAGATGGTTAATACGATATGGTTTCCAACCTTTATCTAATTCCTTCTTCTTTTTCTTAAAGTCTGGATCATCTAGTTCAAGAATTCCTCCATCAATGTCATGACTGCTAGCACCGCCAAAAGAAAATATCTTCTTACCGTCCAGTTCATAGACTTGACCGCGCATCAGATGAATCACGGATGGTCTGATTTTCTGAACCTTTCCCCCATGCCATTCTTCTACCGAATAAGCCATTAATCTATCGAAGTTCTCATGGTTTCCCGAAACAAACAATATAGTAAATGGTTTGCAATCCAGCCAGTCCAAAATCATGGTTTCCATTTTACTTTCTTCATCTTTATTCCATACGCCGCCAAAATCCCCACAGATAATAACATAATCATCCTTTGTCATTTCATTTTGTTCGGAAAAGATACTAGCATTAAACCGTTCAAAATTCCCATGACAGTCACCTGTAATATATATCATAATCACACCCTCTCTCTTAAACCCAAAGAATATCTTCTTGATCATACTTGCAATCACGGTCAAATTTTTCTTGTATCTCATAAAAATCATCGAATAAATCCTCCAAATATAACTGAAGATTGAGAATAAAAAGGTACTGGTTTTTTCACATTATTAACGTGTAAAAAATGCACGTTATTATTATCATCAACTTCATTTTCTTTAAAAACATTTAAAACATGTCTTCTGATATTCGATTCTTCTCTGTCAAATAGCTGTGCCATTTGAGAAACACTTAACCATACTGTTTCGTCTTTCACCTCCACTGGAAAAGTAATTTTTTTATCCTCGGTTTCAAATAATACAATTTCTTTTTCATTAGTCATAAAAATATCCTCCTATCATAGTCCCTTTGCGGGTTATGATAAGAGGATAGCATTTGTCAATAGTCTTTTCATTGGACTGTTAGTCCAATGCCCTCTAGCCCACTGAATAATATATTTTATTGTAA
Source organism: Bariatricus sp. SGI.161 (assembly GCF_050313695.1). Classification (NCBI taxonomy): domain Bacteria; kingdom Bacillati; phylum Bacillota; class Clostridia; order Lachnospirales; family Lachnospiraceae; genus Bariatricus; species Bariatricus sp. SGI.161. The sequence goes on along the minus strand of NZ_JBNPLX010000019.1, from coordinate 58,618 downwards.
TACGCCATAATTCGTCTCTGCATAGTTCGAGAACAATATTGTTCTATGTCGTAAATTACCGGTACTGCATCCTTCTTTACCAGGAAATCTTCCATATGAACCCCCAGTAATTCACTAAGCATAAGCAAATGATCCACCGATGGCAATATCTTGCCTTTGTACCAACGATAAATAGGCTGTACACATGATAAATGCAAATATTCTTGAAGCATTCGTGGAGTGTAACCGGCGGACTCAAGCATATGTTTCATTTTATGTCCAGTTTGTTGTAGGTCTATGTTTGGATAGGTAGTTCTCTTTGACATTTAGCACCTCCTTGAGGGTTAGTGTGTAGTCTGATATAATAACCATGGTTTTAGTGACTAGGTTCCAGAGTACGCAACTTTCCACGAAGGGTGCTCTGGAACTTTTTTCTTTCTGTAAGCTGATGACAGTATACAGAACAATTCAGAGACACGCAAGGTAATCATCCGACCACTGAAAACACTCCAATAATTCATCCACATATGTTTTTGCCATGTTGCTGTAGTAAGTATGGTGGCATACATGAGGTGTCACTTCTGGTATCATCCACATTAGTATTCCCTACTCAAAAGGAAATCCGCAACATGCATACTCTTAATGCCTTCGTAATTACCTCCGGCAAATTCGTCTGTTCGAAGAACGTATTTCGGATAGTTATCTTTGATTTCAAGTAAGCGGTCATACTCTCTTCGCTCAGTTTTCTCAGATCGTATTTCCTGAGTAACCTGCACATACAGTTTTTCACCTTGACGTTGCGCGACAAAATCAACCTCACCATCTGCTGTCTTACCTATATTGACCTCGTATCCTCGCCTGCAAAGTTCCAGATAGACAACATTTTCCAAACTGGACGCAACACTATCCGGATTATACCCCAGAACACTATATCGCAACGCAGTATCTGCAAGATAAAATTTTTCCTGTGTCTTCAGAATCTCTTTCCCCTGCAGATCATATCTGGAGCAACGATGTAGCAGATATGCCTTTTCCAGTTTTTCCAAATAACTGTATACAGTCTCATTATCTATCTTTCTATGCTCTGATTTCAAATAGTCTGAAATGGATTTTGCAGAAAAAGTATTTCCCACATTGGAAAATGTGTATTTTACCACTCTCTCCAACTGATCAACTTTACGGATCTGGTTTCTCCTTACAATATCAGAAAAGATCGTCGAATTGTATATATCGCGAACGATGGTATAAACCTCATCCTGTGAATAATCACGAAGATGTGTTGCCGGGAAGCCTCCAAGACGAATATAATCTGCAAGTTCTGCATGAACATCTTTTACTTCTGTATACTCTTTCCGGAAAGTCAGATACTCTTCAAAGGAAAGAGGGAAAATACGAAAAGAAACATATCGTCCCGTAAGATAAGTTGAAATTTCCGAAGACATCATACGAGAGTTGGATCCAGTTACATACAGATCCACATCGTAATCACTGGCCAACGAATTCACAACCTTCTCCCACCCTTCGATTTCCTGAACTTCATCAAGAAAGAAGTAGGTTTTTTTGTTTTCACTAAGCTTTGCTTTCACAGCTTCAAACATCTGCTTTGCAGTCATATCCTCATATTCCATGGAATCAAATCGCATGAATACAATTTGGTCTGCCGAGATTCCTCTTTCAGTCTGCAGCTTTTCCATAATCATTTTCAATATTGTAGATTTTCCGCAGCGCCGAACACCAGTGAGTACTTTTACAAATGGCGTGTCTGTGTAAACCATGATTTTCTCTGTATAAAGCGGTCTGTTAATCATATCTACCACCTCCATATCATTATATTACCGCAATCAACCCATATTTTCAATAGGTTTTGCGGTTATAACCAGAAACTATTGCAAAATGAATAATTTAATTCGATTTAAAATATATTATTAGTTTTGTACTCGCAATTTAGTCAACTGTACTTTAGTAAATTATACTTGGCTAAAATCCAAATCATTTCTCTTACTATATTGTAGCCCAAAACAACCATACCTAAAATAATAGAAAAACTCCCACCTACCACAGTAAGTGGGAAATTCATCTGCTCAGATGGCTGAAACCATTATAAATACTGGTTCTCTTTCATTATTCGCTCCCATACTGCCGCATCAATCTCTGAATCTCTTCTTTCACTTGCCCGACCACTTTCTCCGGCCCCACGATCTTCGCTCCTTCACCCAGGGACATAACCCAGGAGAGGAATTGTCTGCTGACGGCTACTCGGACGCTTACAACGAAGTGATCTTCATCTTCTTTCCGCATCATGACTTCTTTTCCGAATCGGTCGATCATAACGCCGGCCAGATAGTTTTCGCATTCAATCTGAACAGTCTCTTCTTCACCATCGAACATTCCAAATAATTTTCTTGAATAAGCGCCGATGTCAAATTGTTCGAACCGCTTGCTTCCTTCTCGTTTCTCTTTGGTTAATTCAATATGGAGCATCTTATCTACTCGGAAATGCTTGATCTTATCTTCTTGACTGTCGAATGCCACGAGATAATAATTATCATCGTCCCAGGACAGTGCCCAAGGGCTGACCTGATATAAAGCCCCATCTTTTCGAAGAACCTGCTCCTTATCCACGTTCCAGTTAAAGTATTGAAATGTGATCTGCACATTGGCTGCAATTGCCTGATGAATCTGATCCACGTTATAATAGATTCCTTCATTCATCGTCTTGACCCGTTCTGTTACATAGACCTGGCGATGAAGCTGAGAGGCTTCATATTGACTGGCAAGTCCCTCAATTTTTTTGATCAGTTCATTGGACTTCTTCGCAGTGATAAATTTTGCCGATTGTACAGAATCCACCAGAAGCTTTAATTCTGCCAGCTCGAACTGTCGATTTCCGATATAGTAATAATAGGTCTTATTTTCCTTCTCCCCGATAACATCCACTCCAAAAATCCGCAGATTTTCAAGATCATTGTATAGGCTTTTACGTTCTGCGCTCACATTGTATGCCTTTAATGATTCAATAATTTCCGGCATGGTGATTCTATGGGTCTCATCTGTTTTCTCCATCAATATCTTCAAAAGATATAGAATCTTTAATTTCTGATTATTCCCTTCTGCCATAAAATGCATCCTCCTTTATATTCAAACTGATAACTTCATTTCTGATAAATCTATTGTATCACGAATACAAAGGAATGTGGGTGTAATAAGTCCCATCTTCAGGACTTATTGCAGTTATACCAAACCCCGGAAGTTCTACTTTCATTGCTTCCTTATCTGCCTCGTTATCAGACTCTTTGACCAGATTTACCTTCATCTTCCTCTCAGAATCTCTAATCTTCCATGAATTCTCTGTACTCTTCTTCGCTTGCAAATAACATATATCTTCCTTCTACATATCCCATATAACCAGCCTGTGTAGCATATCCCTTCATTGATTTCCAACCTCCATTCATATGATAAACTCGTTTGCTTTTCTTCGTTATCATTAGTTTAGCAAATTAAAAGGGTCGAAATCTGGACTTATACCATCCCCCAACTATCAAATATTTATTGTTAAAATTTAAATTTTCTCTTTGACTTATATGAGAAAAATCTGATAAACTGATACAGTTGAAAAAATAATAGAAATATGAATGCATAATGATGACACAAGTATTGCTGCGGCAAGTAAATCTGATCACGGAACATTAGCCCGGTCAGATTATCTGCAGGCACAATACTTGTGTTTTTTTATGCTAAGAAGAGGAGAATGAAATATGCCAAAAAATCAATTTCAAAGGATGGTCTTTGCTTTTCTGACTGTCATCATCACCGTCCATGCTTATGTATTCTACAGTCTATATGTAATCAATGGAAATACGTTAATGCAGATTACCGGCGAAAGCAATGTCCTGGCAGCTATCCGTGCCCAAGGCGGTGTCTATATGTTTGGACAAATGCTTCCTATATGGGCCATTGTTATCATTGAATTTCTGTTTGCCTATGCGCTGGAGAATCTGATTGGAAGTCCACTTTCCTTTCGGCTTGCCTGCCGGGTGTTCGACCCTCGAAGGAATCACCCTATGTTATTCGAAAGCGCGATCATCTGTGCAACCGTGGGAATTATGTGTCCGTCCATGAGTTTTCTGGCTGCATGGTTCTATTATCCGTATTACAATGGATTTCACATATTGACCTTACTTGCAAACTGGCTGAAACTTATATGCTTCAATTTCCCTTTTGCATACTTTTCCCAGATGTTTTTCATCCAGCCTTTTGTAAGGGTTATTTTTAAGCTTTTATTCCACAAACAGATTGAGGCCCGTACCGAAGCACAACACGAGGCAGAAGCAGAAGGGGCAAAAACAATGAAACCAGTAGATGAGACAGAAGCCATTGCAGATGTATGGAAGAGAATTGGTGAGATTCAGGAAGAGCTTGCCCACGAACGCAGACAAAGGAAAAAGATTCAAGAAGAATTGAAGAGATAAAAGACGGAGGAAACAATAATTCCTCCGTCTCTTATGATTAATCTCTATTCTCCAATCATCATCTTGATGATCTCTTCGTTCGTCTCTCGCATTCCTTCTTTGCCGAGGCGTCCGATATTACTGATAGTAGCCTCAACACCTTTGGTCACGATACCATCTCCGGCGTAGAATTGCTGACCGTTAAGGAACATATTGTATCCAAGGATTCCGGCATCAACGGATGCTGCAATCTTGGCCGCACAGGAAGCCTTTGCTCCATCGCAGACCATACCGGATACGATTGCCAGTGCATTAACAACGGTGTGGATGATCTCCTGATAACCGCCGCCGCAGAGATATGCGATTCCTGCGCCTGCTGCCGCACCCGCGCTGACAGCTCCACAATACGCAGACAGTCTTCCAATTCCGGTCTTCTGATGAATTGCCACCAAATTGGATAATGCCAGTGCACGATAGGTCTTATCTTCGTCTGCCCCTCGGTCTTTGGCATATTCCAGAACAGGAAGTGAACAGGTCATGCCCTGATTCCCGCTTCCGGCATTGATAATAACTGGAAGTTCACATCCATTCATACGTGCATCGGAGCCAGCGGCTGCCATTGCTTTTGCACGGGTTCTCACATCATCTCCGTAAGTCTTTAACAGTACGGTCCCGATATTGGCGCCATAATCACCTCGTAATCCTTCTTCTGCAATTGCCGTATTGTACTCTATCTGCCGTCCAATCACTTCCCGGATGTCTTCTATATCTACGGTGTTAATGAAGTCCCAGATACTTTCCATATCCAGGCAGCTTCTGTCTGTCAGACCCTCTTCACTTTCGCCTTCTACCGGGACAGACAAAATCTCTTCTCCATTCTTTTCAATAAGCACGATATTCGTATGATAGTTGGCAATTCTGACTTTTGCATAGTTATCGTCTTTGCAGACTGTAACCACAATATCAAAGGTAATTCCATTGTCAATATGTTCTACTTCAATCGATGTTTCCTGCAGAAATGAGATCATCTGCTGAATCTGGTCTTCCGATACTTCTGCAATAACTTCCAACTCTTTCTCCGGTCTTCCGGCGATGATTCCGGCGGTTGCTGCTGCCGGAATTCCTTTCAGATGATTCGTGTTCGGAACGATTACACTCTTCACATTCTTAATGATACTTCCACTTGCACCAATTTTTACTTTATCAGGAATGCATCCCAATACTTCTCTTGCTTTTGCCGCTGCATAGGCAAGTGCAATTGGCTCCGTGCACCCCATTGCCGGAACCAGTTCTTCCTTCAATATCTGAACATATGCCTGATATTTTTCATCTGTTTTCTGCACAATTGTCACTCCTTTATATTTTTGTTATCACGAACTTTAACTCTATTTTTATTATAAGAAAGTTTCAACTTCGTTGCAATAGTTGTGCAATTATGCACTGATGGAATTTCCGGTATACAACTGATAATATCTTCCTTTTTCTTCAATCAGCTGATCATGCGTCCCTCGCTCAATGATTCTTCCCTGTTCCAGTACCATGATACAGTCGGAATTACGTACAGTAGATAATCTGTGAGCAATGACGAAGGTTGTTCTTCCATGCATCAGTTTATCCATACCATCTTGTACGATTCGCTCAGTTCGGGTATCAATGGAACTGGTCGCCTCATCCAGGATCAATACCGGTGGATCTGCAATTGCTGCACGGGCAATTGCCAGAAGCTGTCGCTGTCCCTGACTTAAATTCGCGCCATCCCCCGTCAGCACGGTATCGTATCCTTCCGGCAACCTACGGATAAATCCATCCGCATTGGCTAATCTGGCCGCTGCCACAACCTCTTCATCTGTAGCATCCAGTCTTCCAAAACGGATATTTTCTTTTACCGTCCCGGTAAATAAATGCGTATCCTGCAGAACAATACCGAGAGAATGCCGTAAATCCGCTTTTTTTATTTTATTAATATTAATTCCATCATAACGGATCTTCCCATCCTGAATATCATAAAAACGATTGATCAGATTGGTAATCGTTGTCTTACCAGCTCCGGTAGATCCGACGAATGCAATCTTCTGCCCCGGTTCTGCATACAATTTTACATCATGAAGTACAATCTTATCATCATTGTATCCAAAATCAACTCCATTGAAGACCACATGGCCTTTGACTTCGACATAATCTATACTTCCATCTGCCTGGTGAATATGTTTCCATGCCCATTTTCCGGTTCGCTCCGAGCACTCCACCAGTGTCCCATTCTCCTCTTTTACATTGACCAGTGTTACGTAACCATTATCCACTTCCGGTTCCTCATCCATCAGCTTGAAGATTCGTTCTGCTCCCGCCATGGCCATTACGATTGCATTTAACTGCTGGCTTACCTGGTTAATCGGCATACTAAAGCTCTTATTAAAGGTCAGAAAACTTGCCAGACCACCCAGCGTAAAGCCGCCTACTTTATTGAGTGCAAGTATCCCACCCACAATGGCACAGACTACATAACTGACATTTCCAATCTGTGCATTAATCGGACCCAGAATATTGGCAAATGTATTAGCCTTATCTGCGCTATGAAAGAGTCTGTCATTTAATTCTTTAAATTCTTCTTTGCTTTCTTCTTCATGACAGAACACTTTGACTACTTTCTGCCCATTCATCATCTCTTCAATGTGTCCATTCACTGCTCCAAGATTACGCTGCTGCTCCAGGAAGTACTTTCCACTCCTTCCGGCAGCGGCTTTGGAACAGGTAATCATAATTCCAACCATGATCAGTGTTACGATCGTCAACGGAATATTCAAGATCAGCATGCTGACAAATACACTGATAATCGTAAATCCACTGTTGATGACCTGCGGTATACTCTGACTGATCATCTGACGCAAAGTGTCAATATCATTCGTATATACAGACATGATATCACCATGTGCATGCGTATCGAAGTATTTGATCGGCAGCTTCTGCATATGTTCAAAAAGGTCATCCCTCATATCCCGCAATGTACCCTGAGTTACATTGACCATGATCCGATTATACAGATAGGTTGAGATAATGCCGACTGCATAAAAGCATGCAACTCTTCCGATTGCTTTGGCAAGCGGCGCAAAATTTGGCTGATCTGTCAGCAAAAATGGCGTAATATAATCATCGATCAGATTCTTCATGAACATAGTTCCCTGCACATTTGCAATGACACCAAGGAATATGAGTATCAGAACTGCAGCACAATGGTATTTATAATTGCGGAATACATAGCTCATCAACCTTTTGAATAATTTCCCCGGATTTTTTACGTTCGATTTGACACCTCGCGGTGCTCTTCCCATTGGACCTGCCATCTGCTACTCACCTGCCTTTTCATCGAAGTCTCCGCCGCCTTGGGTCTGTGATTCATAGACCTCTCGGTAGATCTCATTATTCGCAACTAATTCTTCATGCGTTCCAAATCCATTGATCTTTCCTTCCTCCATAACAATAATGCGGTCTGCATCCTGCACACTGGAGATCCTCTGCGCAATAATCAGCTTCGTCGTATCCGGAATCTCTTCCCGGAACGCCCTGCGGATCTTGGCATCCGTAGCTGTATCCACCGCGCTGGTACTGTCATCCAAGATCAATATCTTCGGTTTCTTAAGAAGTGCTCTGGCGATACACAGACGCTGCTTCTGCCCACCAGACACATTACTTCCTCCCTGTTCAATATGCGTCTGATATCCATCCGGGAATCTCTGAATAAATTCATCCGCACAGGCAAGCACGCAGGCATTCCGGCACTCTTCTTCCGTTGCTTCTTTATCACCCCATCGCAGGTTATCCAGAATCGAACCAGAGAATAACACATTATTCTGCAGCACTACGGATACCTGATTACGCAATGCTTCCATATCGTAATCTTTAACATTGTGTCCTCCTACCAGGATCTCTCCTTCCGTCACATCATAGAGACGGCTTACCAGATTCACAAGGCTGGTCTTGGCACTTCCGGTTCCTCCGATAATTCCTATTGTCTCACCAGAGCGAATCTTCAGATTAATATCCTTCAGGACAGGTTCCTCACTGTCCTTTTTATAAGAAAAATACACATGTGAAAACTCAATACTTCCATCTTCCACTTCCAACAATGGATTCTCAGGGTTCTTAAGATCACTGGTTTCATTCAGGACTTCTGAGATACGACGAATACTGGCTGTACTCATGGATACCATGACAAATACCATGGACATCATCATCAGACTCATCAATATGTTCATGCAATACGCGAGAAGACTCATAAGTTCTCCCGTTGTCAGAGTAGTCGCCACAATCATCTTTGCACCGATCCAGCTGATCAGAAGGATACAGGAATAGACTGTCAGCTGCATTAATGGTGCATTATACACCAGGTTACATTCTGCTTTTACGAAGATCCGATAGATATTCTCACTGGCTTTTTTGAACTTATTCGTCTCTTGTTCTTCTCTGACATACGCCTTAACAACACGGACCGCAGAGACATTTTCCTGTACAGATGCATTCAGTTCATCATATTTTGGAAATGCCTGTTGAAAATAACGTGTAGCATGGCTCATGATCAGCACAAGAATTGTTCCCAACAAAAGTACCGCAATCAGATAAATATTCGAAAGTCGCGCATTGATGCGAAATGCCATAATCATCGCACAGATCAGGCTGGCCGGAGCTCTGGTAAACATCCTAAGTACCATCTGATAAGCATTCTGGATATTCGTCACATCCGTTGTCAGACGTGTAACAAGACCAGCAGTACTGTATTTATCAATATTTGAAAATGAAAATGTCTGAATATGGTTAAACATAGCTTCTCTTAGATTTTTCGCAAATCCGGCAGAAGCCTTTGCACCGAATTTTCCGCCTGCCATTCCGGCAAAAAGGCCAACCACTGCTGCCACGATCATAATTCCGCCGACTTTATATATATGCTGGATATTTCCCGCATTGACACCATCATCAATAATCGAAGCCATTAAAAATGGAATCAGCATCTCCATCAGAACTTCCAAGATCATAAATAACGGGGTGATGATAGATACAAATTTATACTCTTTTACTTCTTTTAATAAAGTCCGTACCATCGGGCTCCTCCTTTCTGCCTGCTTCTTCTGTCTGTTCATCAAGTATATGCTTATTGAGTCTCTTCTTCCTCTCCGTAACGTACTTTTTCCATTGTAAATCCCCGTCCACGTACCTCGTTAATCTGGGTAATCGTAATAAACGCCTTTGGATCAACAGCCTGGACCATCTGATTTACAGAATATAATTTTCGGTTCGGGATAACACACAGCACACCTTTCTGTTGTTTTTCCCCATAACCAGTCTCTATATGAACCATGGTTACTCCGGCATCAATCTCTTTCAACATTCTTTCCTTAACCTCTTCGTATTTCTCAGTGATAACAAAGAGTTGAATCTGAGACTGTCCCATCAGTATGACACGATTCATGACCAACGTCGTAAGAACAAGTGCAAGAATACCATACAAAATCTGCTCAGAATTTGAAAAGAGCACCTGGAATCCCAAGACGATAAAATCCACCACATACATCATAACTGCAATCGATACGTGGAACCATTTATTCAATACCAACGCAAGGATATCTGTTCCTCCAGTAGATGCTCCCACACGTACTACAAGTCCGATTCCTATTCCCAGCAACGCACCTGCATAGATCGTTGCCAGCATAATATTGTCAGTCAAAGCGTCAATTCCCGGGATTGCCTGCACAATCGACAAGAACACCGGATACACAATGGTACTGATGATGGTCGTAAGCGCGAACTTTTTTCCCAACACAAAAGTACCCAATATAAACAGAACTGCATTAATAACAAATACAATCACTGACAAATTGACAGGCACATAATGGGTGATCGTAAGACCGATACCGGTCGCACCGCCCATGATAATTCCGTGTGGCACAATAAACGCCCCTACTGCCAACGCCAGAATTACATTTCCTATCAGTACTCCTGCCAGAGTGAACAAGCTTTTCTTCCAATTTTTCATGATTTCATCAACCTCTCTTTCGAAAATCTATGAAATACCTTTCATTGTCAGCTGAATCCTCTTCTTCTTCAGATCTACACTCAGCACCTTAACATCTACAATATCTCCCACACTCACTACTTCCAGTGGATGCTTGATATATTTTTTATCCGTGATCTCGGAAATATGCACCAGTCCATCCTGATGGACTCCGATATCCACAAACACACCAAAATCAATTACATTTCTGACAGTTCCTTTTAACACCATACCTTCCGTCAGATCTTTCATCTCTAGGACATCTGTCCGAAGAATCGGTTTTGGCATCTCATCACGCGGATCTCGCGCTGGTTTTTCCAGTTCCTTTACAATATCTCGCAGAGTAATCTCGCCAACTCCCAATTCCTTTGCAAGTTTCTTGTAGTCTTTGATTGTCAGCGACAAGCCCACAAGCTTTCCACCGCTGATGTCTTCTACTGCAAATCCCTGCTTTTTCAACAGCTTTTCTGCCGCCTCATAAGATTCTGGATGTACACTGGTGCCATCTAATGGGTTGTCCCCTCCCTGGATCCGCATGAAACCGGCACATTGCTCAAAAGCTTTTGGTCCAAGCTTAGCAACCTTCAAAAGCTGCTTCCGGTCAGTGAAACGTCCATTTTCCTCGCGGTAGGTTACGATATTCTTAGCTATGGTTCCTGAGATACCAGAAATATATGCCAAAAGTGGTGCCGACGCTGTATTCAGATCCACGCCGACTCTGTTAACACAATCTTCTACTACACCGGACAACGCTTCACTAAGTTTTTTCTGATTCATGTCATGCTGATACTGTCCTACACCGATGGATTTTGGATCGATCTTCACCAGTTCTGCCAGAGGATCCTGAAGTCGTCTGGCGATGGATGTCGCACTTCTCTGTCCCACATCGAACTTCGGAAATTCCTCCGACGCCAGCTTGCTGGCAGAGTATACGGATGCTCCAGCTTCGTTAACGATTACATATTGAACCTTCTCTGGAATCTCTTTTAATAATTCTACGATGAACATCTCTGATTCCCGGGAAGCCGTACCATTTCCCACTGAGATAAGCGTGATGTTGTATTTCTTGATAATCTTCTTTAACAGATCCTTGGATGCCTGTATCTTCTGTGGTGTCGTTGGCGCCGTTGGATAGATGACCGTTGTCCCAATGACCTTACCGGTCGGATCTACCACCGCGAGCTTACAGCCGGTACGAAAAGCCGGATCCCATCCAAGAACAGTCTGCCCTACGATCGGTGGCTGCATCAGAAGCTGTTCCAGGTTCTTCTTGAACACTTCGATTGCTCCATCTTCTGCCTTTTCCGTAAGATCATTGCGGATCTCCCGTTCAATTGCAGGTGCAATCAGACGTTTGTAACTGTCTTCTATTGCTTCTTTTAAGACCAAAGTTGTATAAGCATTGTCTCCATGAATCGTCTTCTTCTCGAGATATCGAATAATATCTTCCTCGGGAGCTTCAATCTTCACCGTCAGGAACTTCTCCTTCTCTCCACGATTCAATGCCAGCACACGATGACCTGCCAATCGATTCACCGGCTCTTCAAAGTCATAATACATCTCATAGACAGATTCAGCCTTCTCATCCTTCGCTGTTGAGATGAGGCGGCCTTTCTGCATCGTAATCTTACGAATCCAGCTTCGGTAATCCGCTTCATCAGAGATACTCTCTGCAATGATATCTCTTGCTCCCGCAATCGCTTCTGCAACAGTATTGACCTCTTTTTCAGGATTCACGTATGCTTTCGCCTCTTCTTCCACCGGTCGGCTCATCTTCTGAAGAGTGATCACCGCCGCCAGAGGTTCCAATCCTTTTTCCTTAGCAATCGTCGCCCTCGTTCTTCTCTTCGGACGATACGGGCGATACAAGTCTTCTACTACGACCAATGTCTCAGCTGCCAGAATCTGCTTCTTCAGCTCTTCTGTTAATTTTCCTTGTTCTTCAATACTGGATAATACCTGTTCTTTTTTCTCTTCCAGATTACGCAGATAATTCAATCTTTCGTATAATTTACGAAGTTGCTCATCATCCAGTGTTCCTGTAGCCTCTTTTCTATATCTGGCAATAAATGGAATGGTATTGCCTTCATCAATCAATTTGACTGCAGCATCTACCTGCCATCTCTTTACATTTAATTCTTCTGTAATCTTCTGATTAATATCCATACTGTAACCCTTTCCGCTGCATTTAAATCTCATATGCGCACTAGTAATTATTATAGCGGAATTCCCTGGAAACCGCAATGGCATACGCAATACCGAGTTCACTCTGTTTTCTTGAAAATTCATATCTCCCATGCTATAATGACAAAAGCAAAATAATTATTTCCAGAGGGAGTATAAACATGCAGCAAGCAACACAAGAACTATCCAAACAACAGTTAAAATCCAAAGAAACCAAGGACAAGATCTTTCGTGCCGCCAAGCATATCCTGCAGAAAAAAGGATACGATCAGTTATCTATCAAAAACATCTGCGAAGAGGCTGGCGTATCAAACGGAAGCTTTTATCACCATTTCAAGACTAAGGATGACCTGTTATCTTATTATATCGAAGAACAGCCAAGCATTAATCCAGATCTTCTGGATCTTCCGGAAAATGCCGAAGAAGCAAAACAGACCATTATCTATGTATATTTAAACTACGTTCATTATTGTCAAGAACTTGGTGTAGAATTTATGTCCAATTACTATACCCCCAAGAACCAGTCACTCAATCCTTTGATTCGAACAGAGCGGCCCTATCCAATCATTACGGTATCAAACTATCTGCAAAAAGTAATAGATGCGAATATCATCCATCCTTCTCTGGCGCTGGAAGATATCACCACCGATATCCGTATGATCGTAATCGGCAATGTATTTGAGTGGTGTCTGAAAAGTGGGGATACAGATTTTGAGGGAAATATGAAACGTTCTCTTGAAACTTATCTGAATGGATTATTTTAATATCTTTAATTTTATACAAAAAAAATCCTTCAAGCAAGCGGACTTAAAGGATTTTCTAGAAGGGAATATGGTAGTGAAACCATTTAACAATAATATCTTGTAACTGTATTATAACGCTACCCTTCAAATAATTCCAATTGCTTATTTTAATATGAGCTTTTTACTTATTGACAATATCTATAGGAGAACCATTATGTATACGTTCATAACCAATCCCAATGCCCGTTCTGGCCTGGGAATTCAGATGTGGAAAAGCATTGAACTCGTCTTAAAAGAAAAGAACATATTATACGAAGTTTTTTTCACCAAATATCAGCACCATGCTACCAAGATTGTCCGCCAGATTACCGCTGATCACGAACCGCATACGATTATTGTACTTGGCGGCGATGGAACGATTAACGAAGTAATCTCTGGAATCGTCGATCTGGCAAAGGTTACTCTTGGCTACATACCAATTGGCTCTAGTAACGACTTTGCCCGCGGTCTGAATCTTCCAACCGATCCTGCCAGGGCTTTAGAAAATATTCTTGCCCCCTCACACTATACACCACTCAACATCGGAGTTCTCGAATACGAAGACAAGAAACGACGCTTTGCAGTAAGTACCGGGATTGGATTTGACGCCGGAGTCTGCCATGAAGTCATGGTGTCCAAACTAAAAATACTATTGAACAAACTCAAACTTGGCAAACTAACCTATGCCGGAGTTGCACTTCACAGAATCCTTACAATATCACCCAAAAAAATGACGGTCACACTGGATGACGAACGGAAAATTGAATTTGAGAAGGTATATTTTGCCACAGCCATGAATCTGGCTTACGAGGGCGGCGGTTTTAAATTCTGTCCAAAAGCCCGTCCAAATGATGATCTGCTAGATATTATCGTTGTATCAGACATGCCAAAGTTAAAAATACTTGCTTTACTTCCTACGGCTTTCAAGGGTTGGCATACACATTTCAAAGGAATACATATTGATTCCTGCCGAAAGATTGACATCGTAAGTGAAGTCTCACTTCCTATCCACACGGACGGAGAACCTGTCTTTCAGCGGAAACATATTCAGGCTTATCTGGAACCCGAAAAAATACGGTTGATCAGTGCACCTTAAGTTACGGAGGACTTTATGATGATTGGGCTTATTGTTTTATTATTTGTTGTATTCATACTTCTTTATATCTATGCAATATGTCCCCGCCTTTCACGAAGGAAAGATATGACTCACTATCGACATACGATGTTCGCTCACCGCGGATATCATTGCAAGGAAAAGGGGATTCCGGAGAATTCCATGATGGCATTTCGAGCTGCATTGGCAAATGGATACGGGATCGAGCTTGACCTTCACCTGACCAAAGACGGAGAACTTGTTGTATTCCATGACGATACACTAAAAAGGATGTGCAGCCGTCCGGATACCATTGAAAATCTAACTTCACATGAGCTAAAATCCTGTCACCTTCTGGGAACTTCAGAGACAATCCCTCTCTTCAGAGATGTATTATCTCTTGTAGATGGAAAAGTCCCTTTGCTGATTGAATTGAAGATTCCTACCTCTTCCATGCAGATCTGCGAAGAAACGCTCCGTCAATTACAAGGGTATCACGGAAGATATCTCATTCAATCTTTTAACACTATGGGAATTCGATGGTTCCGATTTCACGCACCACAGATTTTAAGAGGCCAGCTTTCTTCTAATCTGACCGCTGACAACCAGGAAGAATTCTGGTTCTTCCGTTTTGTGGTAAAGCATCTGCTCGCTAACTTTCTCGGCCGCCCGGACTTCATCTCATATAAGCTCAGTGATCTTCCGGCCGCCAATGTATGGATACTAAAGAATCTCTTTCATATTCCGATTGCCGTATGGACACTTCGAACACCAAAGATGTTAAGCCGCGGAAAACAGCATTTTGACATTCAGATTTTCGAAAAACCATGTGAAAATTATTAACAAACCGTGAACAAGGTTGTTGATTCAATTTTTTCATGTTATAATCCCTGTTGAACCAGGAATATGATATGTTAAGAGGCTTACAAAGGGGTCATGTTTATGAAAGCCATAGAGAGGATAAAAAAAACAGCCAAGAAATATAGTCATGCATGGGTACTTTTATATGCATTCATCTATATGCCTTGGTTTTTGTATTTGGAAAATAGAACCGGAGTCGATTACTTTTGGATTCATTCACCATTGGATGACTATATTCCTTTTGTAGAATATTTTGTCGTTCCATACCTGTTATGGTTCATGTTTATTATTGCAACTGCCACATACCTGTTTTTTACAGATAAAAAAGGATTCTATCGCTTTGCCGCATTTTTAATTACCGGTATGACGCTTTTCCTGATTATCTGCACAGTATTTCCAAATGGTCAGCACTTGCGTCCGACTACATTTGCAAGAGATAACATCTTTGTTGATCTTGTAAAATATGTCTACTCAAAAGATACTTCAACGAATGTACTGCCAAGCATCCATGTATTCAACTCCATTGGCGCATGTATTGCAATTGCTTATGATGAACGTTTGAAGAAGCATCGTCCGATTCAATGGGCTGCTTATATCCTTGCTGTTCTGATCATTCTGTCAACAGTATTCTTGAAGCAGCATTCTGTAACGGATGTAATCGCTGCCATCGCGATGGCATGCATTATATATCCATTTGTATATGCAACACAGGAACGGAAAGTACCAAAGCTTTCTCATCAGCCGATCTAAATATATGTATAATAAAATGCCAGCCCTGCATCATGCAGCAGCTGGCATTTTTCATATCTTAGAGCATCTCGATAAATGCTGCAATTCTTGTATTCAACTGACCAATGTCTGCCTGGGAATAGTCTGTCTCTACATTGATATAAGGAATTCCCTTCTTTTCATTGACAAATCTGCGGATTGCCAGGGTCTCCACATTGTATGTATGACAAGCCTGAAGTGTCATCTCCACAACGCCGTCAGCTTTGTACTCGTCAATCAGTCTTCCGAGAAGATCCAGACGGTTCGGATTTGGAGTCATAACAGAACATCCAATATTCAGATAACGTCTTGCCAATGCATCATATACATCTGGGTTCTCTTCGTCTACCAGTTTATCAATAGATTTTGCACCGCTGCAGTTCTCAAAAGCAACAACGACACCGCCATTATCTTCCACTGCACGGATGACCTTTTCTGTAGCTCCACCGATTGGGCATCCTGTAATGACGATACGTGGTTTTTTCTCCAGCATCTTTCCTTCTGCATACTCTTTTTCAATCTTTTCAACCAAAGCATCTGTCTCTGCCGGAATTGCTTTTCTGTCAAATTTGAATCCACTTCCGTACAATACTTTAAACAGGTCATGTCCCGTGATTGGAGCCGGATCATGTCTCATCACTTCATACAGTCGCTTCAGAGATCTGCGGACTTCGTTATTGACTTTAATGGCCTCTCTTACATCATCCTCCGTAATTGTAACATCGAATTTTTTCTCCAAGTATTCTTTGAAACGAATAATCTCACTCTTCCATAATTTTAATGATTCTTCACTCTGAGTATTCGGCAACTCCATAATAAATATATCCTTGAACTCAGACATATACTCATACATCTTCTTCTTGCCGTCACAGGTTGTCTCTCCGACTACAACATCTGAAAAATGGAAGAAAGGACATTTATCCGTCTTGGCGAATCCATAGCTAGACTTGATCAATGGACATAGATTCTTTGGCAGATCCTTCTCTGCATCTGGAATTGTCTCATCTGAAGTGGAGCATAAGCCTACAGTAGCTGCCCCCATAGCCATTGCAATCTCTTGTGGAAAATACGTGCAATAAGCTCCTACTACCGGAACTCCCTGATCTTTTAACTTCTTTACTGCCAGAAAAGAATTCTTTCTCTGTTCTGCAAATTCTTCAAATACCTCTGGCAAATCTTTGATAACTTTCATTACATTTCCTCCTTAATCATCACTCAAAACTACTATTATCATACCACTTCCACAAAACAAGCTAAAATCGAAAATATTGATAACAGCATTTATATATAGTTGTTTTCTATATATCCTTTTTTATGCCCGCATAACGGGTATATGCTTCAAATGCAGATGGAATGGAATATTTCTTCTCTATCTCTTCTGGATGAATAAATAAAAATGCTTTTTCATTGGTTTTCTCTAACTCATCTACAATAATCTCATATCCTGACATATGCCATTCTATATGACTGAAAATATGCTTTGCATCTTCCAGCTTCTTTATCCGAACTGGCATAAGACCAATCTTTTTACTGTAGGCCGTCACTTCCTCCATCGTCAGGTGACCTTCTTGGTTCGGGAATTCATAGAGTCCGGCGAGGAGACCTTTGGAAGGTCTTTTTTGAATGGCAAGCTTTTCTCCGTCCTTGAATATAAGTACCGTCTTGTCTTCCATCTTACGTGCCTTTCCTTTGCTTTTTACCGGAATCTCCGCTATCATACCCTGTTTTCTTGCCTCACATAGATGTGCGACTGGGCACTCGGTACATTTTGGTTCCCCATTAGGCACACAGACAAGTGCACCCAGTTCAATCAATCCCTGATCAAAATCGCTGGCTGCCCCCTCTGGAATCACATGTTCCAGTTTCTCTTCTATCTTACTTCGCACGCTTTGCTTCATAATATCTTCTCTGCTGCCCATCAGTCGGGAAATGACTCTCAATACATTGCCATCTACTGCGGGTTTTGGAAGTCCAAAGGCAAATGCACTGATAGCACCTGCCGTATAATTTCCAATACCTTTCAGAGAACGAATCTCTTCAAAGGTGTCTGGGAACTGTCCCTGATAGTCTATCATAATCTGCTGTGCAGCCTTCTGCATATTTCTCACACGATTATAGTAGCCCAGTCCTTCCCAGAGTTTTAATAACTGATCTTCTTTTGCTTCAGCCAGATCTTTCACCGTTGGCAGTTCTCTTAAAAAGCGTTCATAATAAGGCTTTACTGCCTCAACCCGCGTCTGTTGAAGCATAATCTCTGATACCCACACGCGGTAAGCATCCGGATGATTTCTCCAGGGAAGATCACGCTTGTTCTTTTGAAACCATGTGACAATTGGAGATACCATCTCATATAACGCAGGATCTTCTAATACTACCGGAACTTTATCTGCAATAGCAATTCGGTCACTGGAGACCTCACAGTCATATGCCAACACATGTACTCCTGCCCTGGCGGCATCTCGAAGCGCCTCTCCAAACGCCGGATGTGTGTCCATATTCGGAGTAAAATACCGGACATCCTTCATCTGAATCACGAAGAACACATAAGCTTCGTATCCTTCTTTGACTGCCGCCTTCAACTCTTCCACATGTTTCACCGCCCGATCGCTCGGCGCATCCGGAAAGCGTACAACACCATCTTGCTCCAGCGTCACGCCCTTTACTTCTATAAAAATCCGTTTTCCATCTGCCTCGACATACAAATCGAACCGAGAATTGCCATACGTAAACTCCGGCTGTATTCTGGTAATATTTTCAAACAAATGACCTGCTTCCAGCCATTCTTTTACTACCTTATTCGGAATCTGGGAATCCATATTGACCATCCGGCTGCCTTTCTCTACCGCAATCAGATCCCATTTCGTCTTCCGGCCAGGATTCTCTGATTCCTGTAAATATACTCTTACCCCTGTCTGAAGTAACTCCGCACAGCGTCCGGTATTCTTCACATGGACCGTCTCTTTCCTTCCTTCTATCTCTACATATGCAATAAAACGATTGGGACGTTCTAAGAACGTCCCTGGTACCATACGATCATATATCATCTGTACTCTACTCCTCACTTCCCTCCACAATCTGAAGTATCGCCCAATAGAATCTGTATCCCATGCTTCAGATGTGGCAAGATATATTCCAGGCTCTCTCTGACTGCCTTTTTACTTCCCGGGAGATTCACAATCACCGTCTTATTCCGAATGACGGATGCTCCTCTTCCCAGCATTGCTCTTCCAGTAATCGACAAAGAATACATACGGATTGCATCTGCGATTCCAGGTGCATTTCTAGTCGCCACTGCCATAGTAGCCTCTGGTGTCCTGTCCCTCTCGGAGAAACCTGTCCCTCCGGTGGTCAATATCAGGTTCACCTGTCTTCTATCTGCCAGCCGAATTAATTCCTGCTCAATCTGTTTCTGCTCATCTGGAAGAAGCAGTCGTTCCACCACGCGGTATCCGGCATCTTCTACCATCTCACAGATCAGAGGCCCGCTCGTATCCTCACGCTCTCCCTGCGCACCCTTATCACTCAACGTAACAACTGCCACTGTGTAACGTGTATCCGCCCTTTCTATGATCTTCATCTCGTCTCCGACAGAAATGGTACCGCCACAAATTACTTGGGCGAACACTCCCTGCGTCGGCATGATACACTCTCCCATCTTCTGATAGATCTGACAATGCGTATGGCATTCCTTTCCAATCTGGGTCATCTCCAGTATCACATCATTACACTGGAAGGTAGTTCCTACCGGTAATTCTCTAAAATCAAATCCTTCGACCACCAGATTCTCTCCAAACGCACCAGATTCTACATCCGCCCCTCTTTGATTAAATTCATCTATCTTCTCTGCGGAAAGCAGACTTACCTGTCTATGCCAATTGCCCCCATGGGCATCCCCACAGATTCCAAATCCCTCTTCAAACTGTGCAGTTTCCACATTTACTTTTTGCATTCCTCTTCGGTCGCTGATGCAGACCGCTCTTACGATTCCCATGCCTCTCCTCCTAATCTCAGACATTCCTCTGCTTTATTATAAGATATGGATGTCACCACTCTTGCCTCCTGTCTTCTTACACAGATGAATGTCCCCGATTTCCATACGTTTATCAATCGCTTTGCACATATCATAGATTGTCAGAAGCGCCACACTGACTCCTGTCAATGCCTCCATCTCAACCCCTGTCTTTCCTGATACTCTTACCGTACAGACAGCCTCCACCTCATAGCTGTCTCTTAGCATATGAAAGTCAATCTCGGACTTTGTAATCGGGAGCACATGGCATAACGGAATCAGATTCGATGTCTGCTTTGTTGCCATGATTCCTGCAACTCTGGCAACTCCTAATACGTCTCCTTTTTTGGCAGTTCCACTGACAATCGCTGCATATGCTTCCGGACTTACCTTGATTCTTCCACTTGCGACCGCCTCTCGATCCGTCACATTCTTCTCCGTTACATCTACCATAATGGCATTTCCTTTTTTATCAAAATGTGTCAGTTCCATATTTTCCCCCCATATCTATCATCTTTTCTAATATCAGATCAATCTCTTCGAATCCTGCCGTTGGTTCTGCATATTCCTCCGGCCCCCAATCTGTTACGATCAGAAAGCGCCCTGCTGGATTCGATACCGGATCATGGGATATCTCTTTTCGAATAACTTCCATCTTAGGATAGCTGCTGTTTTTTAAACCTTCCATCAAGATTACTTCGGCTTCTGGAAATTGACGGATCAATTCTTGTTCCTGTTCCCCACAGCCTTCCTTATGTACGGATATCCGACGATCAGAAAACACAGCAGTTCCATAGGCACCGGCCTGATGAAAACGGTAGCTGTCTGTTCCCGGAACATCACTTATGAAATCATGCCCGTCATGCTTTATAACGGCGGTCTTGATCTTCCGTCTTGTCAGCTCTTCCACCAGCTTCACAAGCAGTGTAGTCTTCCCAGAGTTCTTCACTCCGCACACCGCAATAATCATCGGCCTTTTTTCTATAACATCACGACCCATACTCGATCTCCTTTATTCAATCGCTCGGTTCCTGCCGGAATCTCAATCATACAATTACATCCACACATGGAACTTAAGATTCCAGAGGCATTCGATCCGTCCGCAATCCTTACATATCCATTATTATAATGCGCACGTACATATCTTGTCACGCTACTTTTCTTTGGAAATTCATTCTCAGCAACTGCATGTACTCGTTTCAGCTGCAGATCAGTCCTTCCAGACATCTTCGCCAGAACCGGACGGACCAGAAGTTCGAGATTCGCTGCTGCACCATACGGATTTCCAGACAGGCATATCAATAATTTACCATGATACTGCGCACATAATGTCGGCATTCCCGGCTTGATGGCAATTCTCCAGAATAGCTTCTCACAAGACAGTATTTCCAATACTTCATGCATAATATCCTTTTTCCCGACAGATACTCCACCTGTTGTGATGATAATATCCGCTCTCTCTGCTGCCTGTTCTATCTTCTTTGCCGCAAGTCTGGGGGCATCTCCTACACGCTCCCTGCAGGTGACATCCATTCCCCAGGACAACAATCGGGTTCCCAAAGTATAGAGATTGGAATCATAGATTTTCCCAGGAGATAATTCTTCACCCGGAAGCAGGATCTCATCCCCAGTCGTAAGCAATGCAACTTTTACTTTTCTGTAAACGGGTATCTGCTCCATGCCAAGGCTTGCCAGAACTCCTGCTTCTACCGCGCCAAGCATCGTCCCTTCTGACAAAAGTTTCTGCCCTGCTTTATAGTCTTCTCCTTCCATGCAATAATTTTCATAAGGACGGATTTCCTGATAAACTGCGACCACATCTTCACCATAATCGGTATCTTCCTGTCCTACAATACAATCTGCTCCCTCTGGAATCAAAGCCCCTGTCATAATCCGAACAGCCGTGTTCTCTGACACATACTCTCTTGCCACATGCCCTGCAGTCACTTCTTCCAACACTTTAAGATATACCGGATGCTCTCTGGTCGCTTCCTTTAGATCTTCACTTCGGACTGCATAGCCATCCAAAGGAGAACGTGGAAACGGCGGCTGATTCCTCGTCGCTGTGATATCTTCCGCCAGAACTCTTCCAGTGACATCCCACAAGACGATCTTTTCAGTCTCCTTAATCTGCTCCACTCTCTCAAGCAGAAGTTCCTGTGCCTGCTGCAAACTTAATCTATTCATACTCTTCTCCTCTTGTCAACATTCGATATTCCGCAAGTGTATTAATATTCAGAAGCATCTTTCTTATATCCGGGTATTGTGATACTTCTACAAAATAGACGGGCATACGTTTTACCGCATCTTTTACACGATAATTCCCAATCTGAATCTGTTGTTCCAGTATCTTTGCCGCCTCTTTCCGATAAAGAGCTGCTAATGGATGCATCTTTCCTTCTGTTAACGGAACAACGCCAAAGCTTTGAGGCTTCAGAAACTGTTCCAGAAAATAATATAGTTTCATCTCAATCAATGGCATATCACAAGGCGCCGTCATTATAATCTTATTTCTGCTGTTTTGAAGCCCTGCATGAAGACCCCCTATCGGACCACACCCCATATACTTGTCTAGCACAATCTTACAGCCTTTATATTCTTTATGGACTTGATTCCCATAAGAAATCCAGATATTCCGGGCCTCTTTCTTAAATTCATTAACCAGACGGTCTACAAAGGACTCTTGCCGATACATGAGATTTCCTTTATGAATTCCATTCATTCTGCTGCTCTTTCCGCCTGCAAGGATCAACCCATCAGCCTGCATCTTTATCACCTCCATCTCTGTAAATAATAAGGAGTTCCGCTTACGGAACTCCTGGGGCCTTTATTCTATTGTCAGAGCTTTTGCACAGCATACCCTGACGCAAGCCGGCTCTCTTCCCTGCCGAAGCCGCTCGATACAGCCGTCGCATTTTTCCATCTTGCCATGTGCATTGTATCGTATCGCCTGATTCGGGCAGACAGATTCACAAGTCCTGCAGCCAATACATTTCTCCTGATCGACAAGTACAATATCATATTCTTCCTCTCGATAAATTGCACCAGAAGGACAGGCTTTCATACACGCTCCACACTGAATACATCCCACGCAGACTTTCTTCTGCAATCCATCTTTTACACTCGTCTTAATTGTTCTATAACTATAAGCGTCCTCTGCCTCCGGCGGATTATGTTCTGCAATACATGCCACATAACAAGCATAGCAGCCAATACATTTTTCCTGATTCAATCTCATCTTCATGACTCTTCTTCCACTCTCTCAATCCTGCAAAAATAACTTCTGTATCCCGGGAAGCCTGATATTGGATCGAGATAATCTTTCCCAATCAATTCATTGGCATCTCCCTTTGGATTGCCATGATAGATATTGACCACTCCCGGCTTTCCTGCAATCGTATAGGCAGCAATTCCAACCATCTCTCCAGATGGCGATACTACTTTTACAGTTGCTCCGTCCTTAATATGATATTTTTCCCCATCCTCAGGATGGATCTCTACCAGTGTTGCTTTCTCTATATTCGAAAGCCATGCCATTCGATAGACTCTTGCATGGAAAAATTGTGGTTTGCGGTTGCCCGTGCTTAAAATCAATGGATATTGATTCCTGTCTATCTTCGTTTCCGCCCGATAATCATGGTATACCGGAAGTCCTTCATAGCCATGACTTTCCCGGTATCTCTCCAATACCAGCGACTTCAGCCCCACTTTTCCGGACGGGGTATGAAGAGGTGCTGCTTCATAGGTCTTCACCGCTGGCGGGAACAGATTCTTTCCCTGCATTCCCTGCGGATGATTCTTCAATTCTTCCAGCGTAAGGCCGGATGGTTCAAGAATATGCTGCATATATGCGTCATATCCATTCTCCAGGGCTTCATCCTTTAATCCCATTTTCTTCAACAGATCTATAATGATCTCAATGTCATTTTTCGCTTCGCCGACTGGTTCAATGGCCCGATTCGAAAGATAGAATCTTCCTCCTTTTCCAACGTGCACTTCTTCTCTCTCGTAAGAAGTACATGCCGGAAGTACCAGGTCCGCGGCATTCGAAGACTCTGACATAAATAATTCCACATTCACATAGAAGTCCAGCTTCTCGAGCGCCCGCTGAAGATGTTCCGGCTGCGGCCACATCCGATGGTTCAGCCCCATCGCAAATACTGCTTTGATTGGATACGGTTTCTCTTCTAATATGTAATCCGCGAGCTTTGTACACTGTGCTTCATCACAGGACAGATCGAACCACACAGGGAACTCCTTCTGCCCGATTGCTTCGATTCCATCGAAACGTCTGACCCTGCCAAATTCATTTGCCAAAGAAGAGGGTCCCGGCTGTGTCCGGTTTCCGCCTTCCACGTCATAATTACCGGTAATCGCAATCAGCGAAAATACCGCACGGTAGTTCTGCACTCCGTTTATATGATGTACGATCGGTGAGGCAGAGAACATTACGCTTGCCGGACCATTTCCGGCATAAGTTCTTGCCGCCAGACGAATCTGATCTGCCGGAACTCCGGTAATCTTCTCAGCCTCCTCCGGGACAAAGTTCTGTACATACTCCCTATATTCTTCAAATCCATAGACATAATTCTCTACGAATTCCTTATCATACAATCCCTCTTCCAGGATGACTTGTGCCATGGAAAGGGCCAACGCTCCATCCGTTCCTGGAATAAGCTGCAGGTGAATATCTGCATCATGAGCCGTCACAGAATGTCTGGGATCCACTACAATAATCTTAACGCCCCTTTTCTTCAGCCCTTGATAGGTCCCACTCATAGGCGTATTAGAATGGTATAGATTCGAACTCCAGACCAGAAGTGTCTTCGCATTCTTCATATCCGGTCCACAGATCCCGTTCCCGTACAATGAACGCCATGCAAGGGCTGCTGCCTGGAAGCAGGTACTGGATTCCGTGCAATAATTAGGAGAGCCAAATGCATTTGCCAGACGCAATAACGCTGGCCGGTACCATTTCGGATATCCTGCATAGAATACAACTGATTCTGGTCCGGATTCCTTACGGAGCCGCAGGAGATTCTCGGCAATCATCTCATACGCTTCCTCCCAGGATATACGTTCGAACTTTCCCTCTCCTTTTTTCCCTACACGCTTCATCGGGTATAAGATGCGGTCTTTGTTATATACATATTGCTTAGCTGCTGCCCCTTTGGCGCACATGCCGCCAGACTGCATGGGAGTATTACGTGCACCTTCTACGGATACCAATTTTCCATCTTCAACATAGGCATCCACTTCACAACAGCTGCCACAAGTAGAACAACTTGTTTTTACAACTTTCATCTCGGACATATCTCGCCTGCTTTCCTACTTTTTACTCGTATATTTTGCAATCTCACGGTTTACCCTGTTACGCAAGGTAATCAGATACATATCTGATTTCGGATATTTCTTAAAGGTCAACGGCTCTGCCAATTCCCCTTCTATCAATTCCATGACATGTTCCTTGCTGGTCAGAGATTCCAGCAGTTCTAATGCACGTAAATCCGTAAGGGCCTCATAATGAACCATCATACGGATGGATTCTTCTGGGAAACCATCTGCGCCAGGATATACCAGAAATGGATCTCCTGCCGGAAATGCATTATCTGCATCTGTCACTTCATATGGATTGATATGTTCAATCGAGAACTGACTATTGTAGAAGTTATAACCCCAGTGCAGGATTCCGATAATATCATACTTATAAAGCTGCAGGCCATAGATCCGGTTCCTTGCAGACGGCATGGACATAAACCGGTTGCTGACTTCATAGAACTGTCCGGTGCAATAATAGGTCCACATATCTGTAAGCCCATGCTCCAGAAATTCTTCAATCTCGTTATTTCCGGGAATTGGCTTATCAATCAATCCATGTCGGTAGAATTCATAATTGGACAGTGCATCAAATGTATAGAATCCATCCAGCATATTTCCAAGAGATTCCTTTGCTGCCTTATAGCTTTCCAGATCTTCTTCTCGAGGTTCATCTGAGATATGGAAATACGTCACATCTGCAATCTCCCATTCCCGAAGCTTCGCGATCAGTTGTGGCAGAAAACTCTCCAGGAATCGGGTATATTCCCCCACTGCCGGTGTATGCCAGCCGAAGATCTTCTCTTCCCTGCCATCTACCATAGCAACAACTTTCGGTGCATACTTTGCTCCCCACTGGGAGAATAAATGTGACATCTCAAAATACTCGATTCCACACTTCTTGCACAGATCAATCCAACGCTTCATCTTATCAAAGCCGAAATAATATTCTCCATCTTTTACTTCTACCTCGATCAACTGAGTTGTTGTACGCTCAAGTCCGATCGCAGTATCCAGAGGGGATGTAAAAAGGGGCGTCAGCATCATGTTACAGCCACGTTTTACATACTCATGAAAATAATTCTCCAGAATCTGCCAATGCTCTTCCGAGAACACTTCTACTTGATAATAATCCGCCAGGCAGTCGGCATGCATCCATTCTGTATGCATAATGGTCTGCTTTGGCAGAGTGACAGCATATATCGTCAGTTTTTGCACAACGGAGCATACTACTTTTCCTTCTTTTACAAGCTGAACTTCTATCTCATATTCTCCGGCTTCTATCTCTTCCGTCACCTCTACATCTACCCAGAGACTTCTCCATTGATTGGAACATACGATTGCTTTACCGTCCTTCAGGTCTCTTAGGAGATCCGGATACAAGCCAGAAATTGTCTTCAGATAATTATCATCTACAATTCCATTGGTCGCACGTCCGACCGGGACCTGCTCTACAGTTCTCACACGCACATGCTCTGCAATTGGTGACACAACTTGAACTTCCAAGCGCTCTCTCATAAAGAAGTCTCCTGTGTAAGCCACCTGGAAGGACACCGTCTCACCCCAAAGCGCACTTAACACCTGGCATTCTGGACGATATATCGGAGTCTCGTCCTGAAAGACCTTCACTAAAGAACTAAGTAGTTTCATTTCATATTTGATTCCTGTTTGTCTGTGCATCTCTTTTCCCCTCGTTTCATTTACTATCCTTTCATACCACTTAAAGTGATACCTTCTTTGAACTTACTCTGCATAAACAGATAGAATATAAATGGCGGCAGAAAGTTCACAACTGCACATGCCATCGTAAGACCTACGTCTGTATTAAACTGAGTCTTCATCATACTTAATGCCAACGGCAAAGTCTTCATCTCCTGCTTTGTAGATGCAACCAATGGCCACAGGAAATTGTTCCATGCTCCCACAAACGTAAAAATCGCCAGCGCAAGAACTGAAGACTTTACTAACGGCAGGACCACTTTAAAGAATATCTTCAGATTGCCACACCCGTCAATCTTTGCAGCATCAATCAAATCAGCCGGGACATCCAGAATCGCCTGACGCATGATAAACACACCGAATGCCGTAGGAAGCGGCAAGATTAATGCCCTGTACGTATTCAACCAGCCCAGGCCCTTTGTAATTAAAAACAAGGGGACAATGATAACTTCTGACGGAACAACTAACGTCAGAACCAAAAACAGGAATATCTTATCATTCCCCTTAAAATTCATTTTTGCAAATGCATATCCTGCCAATGAGCATACTGTAACGGTCAGAATCACTCCGGCAACCGCTACAAACACACTGTTAAAAATATACCTTTCAAAGTTATTCATTGCGAATATCTTCTGGTACTGTATTAATGATAACTTATCCAGCGAAAAATCAAAATCATAGGCATTGATCGTAGATTTAAAAGACATCATGAACATATATACAAACGGAAATATGCTTACAATAATAATTACGATCAAAAGTGCGTCTGATATTATATTTTTTAATCCTTTTTTTACTAATTCCATATTTCCCTCGCTATATCTCTGAAGCTTCTCTCTTTATCATACCACGCTGTAGTAATGCCACAATCAAAATTACAATAAACAAAACATTCGATATCGCCATCGCATATCCTGCCGAACCCGAACTAAAGCATTTCGAGTACGCATATACAACCAGCGTTGTCGATGCATTGTTTGGTCCTCCTCCAGTTAATGTAAAGATCAAGTCAAAGCACTGCAGGGAACTGGTTATGGATAAAAATACACCCATGATGATGGTCGGCTTCAGCATAGGGAGCGTAATCATGAAAAAGCTCTTCGTTTTGCTTGCACCATCTACTTTTGCTGCCTCATAAAAGCTGTCGGATATTCCTAATAATCCGGAAGAATATATAACAACATAATATCCTAACGTCTTCCACACCGCCACCATTGCAACGACTGTCAATGCCGTCTTGGCATCTCCCAGCAACATCGAAGGTTTTATTCCGAATAATCCAAAAAACTTCTCTATGATTGGAAGTTTTCCATTCAACAATTCTCTCCATACTACACCAACAACAGCGTTAGAACAAAGCACCGGAATAAATATAATACTATTAGCAAGCTTTCCAAGAAACTTTTTTCGATTCGCCACCAGAAACGTTGCCACCACAATACTCAATATCGTCTGTAACGGTACAATCATAACCATTAACTTAATTGTATTCTTCAATGCTTTTATGAATTTGCTGTCCGACATTAATTTCGCATAATTTTCGAATCCACGAAATACCGGTTCACTCATAATGTTGTATTTGGTAAATCCAAGTACAATGGATACTATTACCGAACCAATTACGAATGTGATCAAAATTAATGCAATCGGCAAGATATAACAATATGGTTCTATCTTTTTTATACTTCTTTTCTTTTTCTCCATAGTTCCCTTTCAAAAGAAATGCCCGCATTCAAGCGGGCATTTCTGTCAATTATTCTTTATCTGCCCAATATTCATCCAGCAGACCATTCGCATATTCTTCTGCTTCACTTAGTCCGTCTTCTACTGTTAATTCACCAGACATAATTCCCTGGAAATCAGCAGATAACTGTGTCAGGATATCAACACCACATGGACCAACCTGAAGTCCGTGCCACTTATCTTTATCTTCATTGTAGATCTTAGCCATCTTTTCATCACCAACATATGGCTCACTCTCTGTAAGTGCAGCACCCGGGCATTTTGCATGATACTGTTCCATAAAATCAGAACCAGTTACATACTTGATGAAATCCATTGCAAGGTCCTTGTCATCAGCAGCAGACATCAATGTCAGACAATCTGTAGCACCAAAGGTACCAAAATCGACATTTTTAAGGGAGGTTACAAAATCCCAATTCAGTTCCGGATAAGTCTCTGCAAATGTTGTTCCATCTGTCTGAGAAGAACGATAGATACCAAAAGCAGATTTTCCTTCTCCAAAGATTGTGCTGAATGCATCTGCCCAAGAATAAGACATGAAGTCTGGATTCATATACTGAGTCATATCTTTCAGCCAAGTCATAGCCTCTACACCTGCATCGTCTGCAAATGAAACAGATTTCAGATCATCATTGTAAATCTGTCCGCCATTCTGCCACAATGCCCAGTAATAATATGCATTTAGGATCTGCATTGCGCCGACATCGCTGGTATTCATACCGCAAGCCAGTCCAAACTGATCAATCTCTCCATCTCCATCTGTATCCTGTGTTGCCTTCTCACAGATACGTGCAAAATCTTCCCATGTCTCCGGAGCGCTTTCGCCTAATTCTGCAAGAATATCTTCATTATAGTATAACACAAACGGAACACCTGTAACTAATGGCCATCCATATTGTCCGTCCATCATATATCCATTACTCAGATACTTATACTCTTCTTTATCTTCATCTGTTACATAATCAGACATATCTTCTACAGCACCTGCATCAATATATGTAGGGAACATCTCGTTATACATATAACCAACATCAGGGCCCTCTCCGGCATTTAGAGCAGTTGTATAAGTCTCTTCATATTTTTCCCATGGAACAACTGTGATGTTGACTTTGCAGCCATTCTCTTCTTCCCAGTCTCCCATCAGACCGCCCCAATTATTCTCAGTATCATCATCAAGTGGCGGAACCCATACTTCCAAAGTCTTTTCGGCAGAATCTGACTTACTTGAATCTCCGCCGTTATTTCCACAGCCTGCACATAATGTCGCAATCATGGAAACAACCAACAATGCGCTTATTAGTTTTTTCTTCATTTACATATCCTCCCTTGTATAGTTAGTACAATATAATCCTAGCATTTTGGGCAGGCATACGCAAATTCATTATCTCAATGAATGGGTTTATTTATTCAAAAAATCTATATGTGATTTCTTGCCGCTCCCATAAAATAATCCACCTGTTCCGGCGCCGTAGTCTCCGGGATATCACATCCTGTTGCCAGATGAAATCCTTTCTTCGCAAGCTTTCCAATATTCACACAATGCTCTACTGCCTGGAATATCTCTTTTTTGCTTCCGTTCATCACAATCTCCACCGGGTCAACATTTCCTGCAATTGGGATATATTCTCCCAACTCTTCTACAGCCTTCTCCAGATCAATGATATTATCCAGACTCAGTTCGTTTAACTCATATTGCCGCAGGTATTTCCAGATACTGTATGTCGAACCGCACATGTGAAGTGACACTTTTCTTCCAGTCTTTTTCAACGCATAATCCGTTAATTCTTTCGTATACGGATAGATGAATTTCTCATACATTCTCGGTCCGATCAATGCCGGATTGGCAACTGGATCAGCCATTGCAATTCCCATCCCATATTCGGCAGCCACGTCTATACAACTTTTCTGACTATCGGTAATTATTCTCATTAACCGTTCAATCTGTTCTGGACATTTCCGACAATCACGAAGAAGCAATTCCACCCCCCGCAGATTCGATGCAATTGTAAATGGTCCACCTATACTGGCTTCAATCGGCACAATATCTGCTGCTTCTTTCTGCAGAATATCTGCTTCCTTCGCAAATGTCTGGATTCTCGGATTCTTCTTTGCATCTATGGGATTCATATCATCCAATTGATCATATGACTTCAAAAAAGGCGCATCTGCATAAGGAAGTCCCTTTTCCGGATATACAAATCTCCCTCCCAACGCTTCCGTGATTCCCCTGGTATTTGGTCCGATCGTAATCCGGTCATACCCATATCTGTTAAACGCAATAACTTCGGCATCTGCCATCTTCTGTGGATCATGCCAGAAATCCCAGACTGTAATTCCTGCAAGACTGCACTTCAGTTCACCCATAAAAGGAACACAGGGAACTCTGTCATAATCTCTTCCGGCTGCGATTGCTTCCGCTCTTTCCAATGGCGTCATCTGATCCGCTCTATGTTTTACCGCTCTCATTTCATCTCCGCCTTTTCATTCATATTGATCTGTATCTTCAATCTTCTTTATTCTAGCCGATTTTAGACATATTCGCAATTGGCAAATATACAGTCTTGATTTGCATTATTTACCTTCACATTTTATAATATTAATATCAGGGACGAAAATCCTTAATCCCATAAAATTTACGAAAAAGGAGATAAACTTATGAATCCGACTGCTACGATATATATGGCAAACCAATCTCGCATCGTCATTGAACTCTTACCTGAGACTGCACCGAATACAGTATCCAGCTTTATCTATGCTGCCAGCCATGGTGTCTTTGACGGCCACCCAATCGAACGGATCGTTCCCGGACACTGGGTCGACATCAGTTATACCGGATTTCGAAAAAAAGAAGGGCAATATCTGATTCCTTTTGAATATGAACTTCATCCAGAACTCACACCTCTGGACTCCGAGGTCGGATGCGTATGCATGGGCGGATATGATGATCTTGGTCAGGCAGGCTGTGAATTCTTCTTCCCCTTACGTCCTTGTCCGGAACACAAAGGACACTATCCAGTCTTCGGGAAAGTGATATCTGGAATAGAAGAAATTCTCCGCCTGGAGCACGTCGCAATCCGTCCGGTTGACGATTTTCCGATTCCTGGTCTTATAGTGAATACTCCTGTAGAACCAGAGATCATCGACCATGTAGAATTAGATCTAAAAGGCATCACTTATCCAGATCCGATTCGCATAAACGAAGGTGTCATGACTCCTTCATGGGCACAGTTCTGGGAACGTCACAGCGATACGAACTCTCATGAATAAAAGCATCTATATTTGATAATAACAAAAAGGCTGTCAATGGAACGTTTCTTTACCTGATTCCAGACAGCCTTTCACACCCTTAAACCTACTCTACATCAATTTCACTTCTTTAAAGATACCATTACTCATATGATATCCCACATTTTTAATACACATCTGACCCGCGAATTTTATCTGACCAGTCATCTCAATGCAAGCCTCTCCATATGACATCGACCCGGATAATTTCCGGTCAACCAACTCTGCCTTATCCATTCCGAGCAGCGCAAATGTTGTCTTCGGGCACAACAAGATCAAGGTCTTATCATCCGCAATTGCTTCTGCTTTTTTCAAGAATTCATAAGTAAATTCTTCCACGACTTGTTCTGCCATCTTCGGTCCCAGAATATTTACACCGCCGGAAGAATCTGCATAACTGATGAGATCTACATCATACTTTTTAGCTTCTTCCATGAATTTTAATATCTGATTACCGAATTTCCAGAACACTTCTTTCATAATCTCCGGTTTTTTGCGCCATCCTTTGAACACATATTTTGCATCTATCAAAACATTCAGAATCGTAAATGGGCCGGATACCTGGAGAACCACATGTTCTCCCTGTTCACGAAGCGCCTTGCAGGCAAGCAGAACTTCATGGATCCTTCCCTGAGAAAAATCAATTTCCGGTAGTTCCAGCAGTTCTTCTACTGCAGTACAGATATATTCTTTTGCCCGTGGTCCGGTCGTCTCATTTCCATAATTAATGATGCCGCCCATTGCTTCTGCCTCAACGGTATGGCAAAATGGCAGTTCACAGAAAGAAGCATTATCATGCTCCTTCAATGCTTTTGACAATTTTGCCATTGTATCCCAGTGCATATATGCATCCGGGAACGTAAGGTCAAGTCCATCGGTTACTTCTCCACTGATTCCTACTGAATTATCATAGGTACAGTGAAAATCTTTGATGTCTCCCATAATAATTCTCCTATCCGAACAATACTTTTTCTGCATCCTTTGCAGCTCTGATTGCTGCCCTCATGTTCTCATCCGGCGTTGACGGCGGTACGTCGCAGTCTCCGCTCAAAATAAACCGCCCATCCTTTGCAGCATCCATACATTCTTTATAAGAGAACTGGTACACTTCTTCTTCTGTTCCTTCCAGAAGAACAGAGACACAAGGGATGCTTCCCATTAATGCTACCTTATCTCCATATTCTTCTTTGATCTTCTTAGTACTGGTATCAGAAATATGCCAAGCATCTCCAGACTCATTTAACACTAGATCAAATCTGTCATCATATAATCCACAAGTATGCAGCACGATTGGTGCTCCATCGTCTTTGATTCTCTTTAATGCACGAATATTACTTTCCGAAATACATTTTTCATAGGATCTTCTTGAAATGCAATATCCGCCGAAGTTCGGTGTCGGGAACCACAGGAAATCAACCCCGGCATCCGTAAGTACTTTACAGGACTCAACGACTGCATCTTCTACATAATCAGAAATTGCACGGAACAATTCCGGATTCTTTACCATCGCTTTAAATGCCGGTTTTGCTCCCATTAAGGTAAATGCTACCGCCGTCGGTGTATGTACGATTACAAATATAGGCTCATCCGGCTCTTCTTTTCTCATCAATTCAATCGTCTTTAAAACGCCTTTTAATTCCATACAATCTTCGGCTTTGTATGGACGTAACTTTTTGATATCCTCTAAGGAATGTACGACATCATCGCCATCGCCAACGATCTTTCCCTCGCTGTTCGGCAGATGTCCTCCCATCATACGTGCAATTCCGCCATAAGCTCCTGCACATAATCCATCATATCCAAGTTCACGTCTGGTACCGACCATACATTTTGTAAGCTTCTCTGGATTCGTCAAAGCCTCAGGCATCGTATATCCATAACGGGCAACCGGAAGTGAAAATGCATTCATAATTACGGGAATCCTATCGGCACCTTTTCCTTCCAAAATTGCTTTTACCGCTTCTCTTTTTCCCATCATAGTATTCTTCCTCCTTATGCTGCCCCAACTAATTTCTTTGCAAACTCAACTGCTTCAATTGCACTTCTGGTATATCCGTCTGCACCAATGCGTTCTGCGAACGCCGAAGATACCGGTGCTCCACCGACCATAATCTTGACCTTATCACGAAGTCCTGCTTCTTTTAACTTCTCAATGACTGTAGCCATGCCCGGCATTGTCGTAGTCATTAACGAAGACATGCACAAGATATCTACATCATTGTCTCTGATATAGTCCACGAATGCATCCAAAGGCACATCTCGTCCCAGATCATGAACATCGAATCCTCCAGTCTCCATCATGATTCTTACCAGATTCTTTCCAATATCATGAGTATCTCCTTCTACAACACCGATTAACACTTTACCAATACTAGTGTCTTCTGTGTCTGGCAGATATTTTTGGAACTCTTCGATTCCAGCATACATTGCATCAGAACATACAATCAGCTCTGGCACAAAGTATTCTCCTTCTTCATACATGGCACTGGCTCTCTTCATTCCATCAACCAGGCCTTCCAGCATACCTTCCTGTGGGTCATAACCACATTCAATATACTCTTTGACCACATCTACAACTTCCTCATCCTCCATATCAAACACACAGTCTGATAATTTCTGCAACAACTCTTCCTTTGCCTGCATCTTGCTTTCCTCCTTGCATTATATAGAAAACAGCTCCCAAATCGCTGTTTCATTCAAATTACATCCTATAATAATAATCTTATCCACTTTCGTCCCTTTGACGGTATCCGAGATATCTGCCACTTCCACAATGGATGGTGTAAAATCAAAATGCAACACTCTTCCACCCCCTGCTTTTACAATTCCTTTGGCACGCAGGACTTTTCCATATTTTTCATCCTTTAATCCATACAACGCCTTCTCTAATTCATGAGCAGTCATTTCTCTGGCATTTTCTATTGACATACTGGAAAATATCTTATCTGCTGAAGCCGGCGACATCATTATCTCTTCCATATCGTCTTCCGGATCATTTTCATAATCTTCTGACATATCCAAAAGCTCTAACAAGGCTGCACCTTCCATCTTACGCCAGTCATCTTCATATATAACAGCATCGGGATTTACCTCTCTAATCTCCGAAATCAATCGATTCTTTTCCTCTTTTGACACCTGTTCCAGATGACTCAATAATATAAGTCCTGCATTTTGAATCTGATCCAGGTAAAACGCACCGAAACCATCTATATAATCTTCAAACTCCGTAATATCTAATATTACAATCAATTTGGTAATTCTAAGATCTATTCCTTCCTTTTCTTTTGCCCGGCCACAGGCCTTTACAACATCTGTAAGCCTTCCCACACCAGAAGGTTCAATAACAATCCGGTCCGGATGGAACTGTTCTGCAAGTTCTTTGATTCCTTTTTGGAAATCTAGCGCCAGACTGCAACAGATACATCCTGCATACAATTCTTTTACTGGAAGATCCCCCTGAATCAATTCTCCATCAAGTCCCACATCCCCAAATTCATTCTCAATCACAACGGTATTTCCACCAAGTAAGGGAAGATACTTGTTTAAAAACGTTGTTTTCCCTGCTCCCAAAAACCCTGATACAATCTGAATCTCCATCTTCCACCTCATATTACATATTTTGCAAAAGAAAAACGGTGCAGAAAAAGCAGCGTAAACACACTGCTTTCTCCCCACCGATAAGCTCGTTCATATATAGCAGGTCTCCTGACTTAACTTCTCTCTCTAATCCTTACCTTCCCCGATGTTCCGAGTGGCACTAAGGCTATCGTCTATCTTACAGTAGAGCGGGCTGTTCTGGACTCTCACCAGATTCCCTTTTCAATGCCTATGCATCACTATATATGTTACTACTCATATGGTAGCATAAAATATCTTTTCATCCCAATTGATAATTTCAATGGTATTATAGATTATTTCTATTATTTATCATTCCCTTCGGCATACATCCTTTTTTCGCCCCTCTTCCGTAGATTGCTGCCGCATTCATGAATGCAATCATATTCTCTTTCGGCGTTCCTACCGGGGTTGTACATCCAGGGCATAGATTATATCCGCAAGGATTATCGCCTGCATCTGCAATACATTTTTTTACATGTTCTTCAATATCTCTAACCGTCCCATTTCTCAGTACATCTACCGGCATTAGATTACCGCTGATAGCAATTCTGTTGCCATAACCCTCTTTCAATTCTTTCAAGCTCTCACAATTATCTACCCAGAATCCTGAAACACCGGCATCAACCACTTCCTGCCACCGGTCTTTTGTATGTCCACAAATATGAATAGACGTTGCTCCCTGAAATTCGTTCAATCTTTTAACAGCCTGTTTCAGATAAGGCACAAAGAATTCATTAAACTGTCTTTTACTTAAAAGATCCCGAGAAGCCATTGGCTCTGATAACATAAACTTAATTCCCAGTTTCTGATTCATATCTCTGCAGCACTTCACAATACAATCTGTGCTATATTGAAGAAGTCGATGTGCACCTTCTTTATTTTTCACTGTTGCTTTTAAGAACGTTTCTGTTCCAATCAGACTGGCAGCTGTTGTAAGTGGACCTGCAAGACCGCTGCCAAGAACCCGTTCTGATCCGAATCTTTCCTGTAGCCGTTCAAACGCTTCAATAATAATGGGGAATCTTCCGTCTTTTTCCACATTCACCAACTCCATGTTCTCCACATCTGAAAAGCTTTTTAATGCCGGTTCTAAAATATAAGACACATTTTGCTTTGGATACTCTAGTTTCGTCCCTAATGCCTCTACCAGTGTTCTTAGTCCTAATCCAATTCCCATATTATCTGCATGGAAATCTTCCGCCAGACGGCTCTCTACCTCTACCATCAAATCTGCCGAAAAATAATATTTACTAATAGGAATTCCATATAAGGGCGGCACAGTCTCACTTGCGCTAAGAGAGGTCGGGATTCTATCTACTTCCTCTCCTTGTGCATAAGCAATTGTACGTTCCTTTGGGGTCATTTCTAATTTGATCAATTCCATTTTTATTCCTCCCTACGCGCCACAAAACAGCATCATAAGCGGCACTGTTACAATTGATATAATCGTCGACATTGCAAATAATTCTGATGCATATATGGCATCTTTTCCGTAACGAAGTGCGAACAGGCTTCCTGTCACTCCCACTGGGCAGGCAGTAGCCAATACAATAACCGTCTTAACCGTATCTTCCACCGAAAACATTTTCAATAGTCCAATTAATAACATCGGCATAATGATTAATTTTACAAAACTCAGCCAATACAACCTTTTTTTTTGAAATGTATGCTTTAAGTCTGCCTGTGCAATATTAATTCCCGCTACCATCATAGCCATCGGCGTATTCATATTTGCAATCATTTCTAACGGTTCCTCAATAATCTTCGGCATCCTGATCTGTATAACAAAACAAATTACGCCCAATACAATCGCAATAATCGTGGGTGATGTGAATACCTTTTTCACTGATCTGAGATTCATTTTCCCAGACATCACAATAATTCCATGCGACCACAATAGGAAATTTGCCAATGCCACATATGCTGTCATATAAAAAACTCCATCTTCGCCAAAAATGGCCTGTGCCATCGGAATTCCAATAAACCCGCAGTTAGAATACATAAGCGCAATGTGTTCCACTGCTGCATAATTTTTCTCCTGTTTGCATACAA
This sequence comes from Bariatricus sp. SGI.161, assembly GCF_050313695.1. NCBI lineage: Bacteria > Bacillati > Bacillota > Clostridia > Lachnospirales > Lachnospiraceae > Bariatricus > Bariatricus sp. SGI.161. The sequence goes on along the minus strand of NZ_JBNPLX010000019.1, from coordinate 20,721 downwards.
CTGCCTTACATATACACCATATAATTCCAAATGCAATCACCGACAGCAAAACAGAAATACATAATCCTGATGATAATTCCTTCGTAAAATCTTTTTGAAATGATGTAAATAACAGAATCGGTGTAAAAAGTGTCAGTACAAGATCCGACAATTTTTTGTTAATCTCTTCATCTACAATTCCTGTTTTATAGCCGAATACCCCCACTAATGCGAGAAATACCATAACCAATGTCTTATATAATGTAATCGATGCTAATCCCACAACCTTCCTCCTTTTCACCTTCCCAGGCAAACACACCTGTATTTAACTGGGAAGACGAAAAGGACAGCCAATAACTGTCTGCCCCTTTCCTCCTACCATCATTTAAATTCATTATTCCCAGCATGGAATCTGTGTTCCCTGTTTTTCTGTTTTAAAATACTCAGCCAGGTCATCACACTGAACAACTTCTGCAATCTCTTTTGCCCATTCAGCATCTTTATCTTCTTTTCTTACAGCAAATCCAACAGCATAAGTATCATTATCATCGGACTGGCAAAGATATCCTTCTGCAGAAAGTCCTGCATTTACCATATGACCAGCTGCAAGGCAGATTGCATCAGCATCTCCCAATGACTGTGGAAGCACAGACATCTCAGCTTCAATAAACTTAAAGTTATGAGGATTTTCTTTCACATCGTACATTGTAGGAACTTCAACAGAATCATCCAATGTAATTAATCCTTGCGCTTGAAGCATATTCAGACCACGTGCCTGATTTGTTGCGTCATTACAAAGACCAATAGTTGCTCCATCTGGAAGCTCTTCCACAGAATCCCATTTATTAGAATACATTGCAAATAAAGGATAGAAAGTTTTTGGTTCAATCATAACAAGATCTGTTCCATTTTCTGCATTGTAACTTTCCAGATAAGGGCCATGCTGATACCAATTCATATCAAGGCTTCCTTCTGCAAGTGCTACATCTGGCTGAATGCTGTCATCAAACACACTTTCTTCCACTGTATATCCAAGAGCTTCAATCTCATCTCTTACAGCTTCCAGCTGATTTACCATATCAGCACGAATTCCAATTTTCACAACTTCTTTCTTTTCTGTAGATTCAGCAGCTGTGTCTTCACTTGAAGACTCTTTGCTTCCGCATCCTGCAAGCATTACTCCTGCCATAGCTATAACAAGAATGGCACTTAATAATCTTTTTTTCATAATTACCTCCTAAAATATTAATATATCTAAAAACAGAATTATTCTGTTTTTATTCCATTATCTTTATTTTAACTTTTTATAAATCCAGTCACCAAAATATTGTATAATTGCAACCAGAACAATTAATATTGCACAAATCGAATACATAATCTGCTGATTAAAATTCTGATATCCATAAGTAAGCGCCACTGCTCCTAATCCGCCCGCTCCAACGGCTCCTGCCATGGCTGTTGCTCCAAGCAAATTAATAATCGCAAGACACAATCCAGAAATAATAGATGGTACTGATTCTTTTAACATTACTTTTATAACAATCTGCCATTTTGAAGCTCCAAATGACTGTGCTGCTTCAATTAACGCAGGATCAACTTCTTTAAAGCTATTTTGAAAAATTCTTGCCATAAATGGTGTACATGCAACGGTAAGCGGAACCAATGCTGCTGTATCTCCTATAGAACTTCCCACAATCAGTCTTGTAAATGGAATGATAGAAACCATCAATATAATAAATGGGAAAGAGCGTATTGTATTCACGATAAAATCTAGGATCCTATTGATTACAACATTTTCATATAATCCGCCTTTTTCAGTCACAATCAAGATAACCCCAAATACAAACCCTAAAATTGTTGATATAAAGCCTGAAATCAAAAGCATTTTCAAAGTATCAAAAAATGCCGGGACAATAATCATCTGACAAATCTGTGCAAATGTAAAATTTTTTAATGACATTATTCCTCTTCCTCCTCTTCCTCATCAACGACTTCTAATTCGCGCCAATTAATCTGTTTCTTATCTAAATACTCAGTGACTTTCCCAAAGTGCTCATTATCCACATTGATAACGAAGATTCCCATACTTTCATTTTGATATTCTTGGATTTTCCCGTTCAGGATTGGAAATACATATCCTAGATCAGAAGACATCTTTCCAAACAATTCTCCGTCATGAAGATCATTCACCATATGTGCAATCTGAAGGTTATGCCCAGTCTTCGGCAAATATACTTTTTCTTCACCTAACAGTCTGCGAAGTGACTTCGGCTGTTTAATAAATATATCTTTTACTGTTCCTTCATCTGCAATCTTACCATGTTCCAAAATACAAGCCTTATTGCATGCCTTTCTAACCACTTCCATCTGATGTGTAACAATAACAATCGTAATTCCAATTTTCTGATTAATTTCCATCAAAAGATCCAGTATAGAATTGGTTGTCTTCGGATCTAATGCTGATGTTGCTTCATCACAAAGGAGAATCTGCGGATCCATCGTCAAAGCTCTTGCGATAGCAACCCTTTGCTTCTGACCTCCACTTAAGTTTCTAGGCTTTGCATTCATCTTATCCGTCAATCCAACTAATTCTAATAATTCTTTTACTTTTTTATCAATTTCCTCTTTTGAATATTTCCAGCATTGCATCGGAAGCGCTATATTCTGATATACCGTTTCTCTTTCCAACAAGGAGAAATGCTGAAATATCATTCCTACATGTCTGCGGAATTCTCTTAATTCTTTCTCTTTTAATTGATTAATCTCACATCCATTTACTACAAGGCTTCCTTCCTGATAGGAAGTCAGTCCATTAATACAGCGCAACAATGTCGACTTTCCCGCTCCACTTCGACCAACCAAAGCATAGATATCACCATCTTCAATTGTCAGATTAATATCTTCTAGAACGCTGCTACCATCATCTTCCCATACTTTTTTTAAATTCTTTATTTCAATCAATTTTCTTCCTCCTTGTACAACACTCTTACTATTTTATTGAAATAAGCCTTTAGTTTCATCATCTACAATTCCAATATTTTGTCATTCTATTGTGCATTGCGCACAATTTTACGCATTAATATTTGGTTATATTATTTATATAATCTATATATTCTTTAATTTATTTTTATTATCTATATAAACTACAATTTCCCAAAGTAAAAAAGTGTGCTGAGCACACTCTCAGCTCCCCTGCCCCTCAATCATGAGGGGTTGGGGTTTTTCTTTGTGTTTCTATACTGTAAAATAACGCTATGAGCAATATATTACAAACTATTTTTACCGATTATTACGAGCATATTATTTATGAACTTCATCCTCGTCAGACCGAGATTGAAAACATTTCTAAGATGATTCACTGTGGCGACCCATCTTATGGCGGCGCTTTTTTCGCTTGTCCTGATTGTGGTGAACTAAAATTCGTTCCTTTCCGTTGCAAATCTCGGTTTTGCCCTTCTTGCGGAAACATGTATAACCTCAAACGTTCTTTTCACATGTCTTGCAAGTTAGTTTCGTGTGTTCATCGCCATTGCGTTTTCACCATTCCCGAAGAACTTCGTATCTATTTCCTCAAAGATCGTTCTCTTTTAAACTGTCTCTTTTCTTCTGTTAGAGACGTTGTTCTTCGTATGTTCTTTAAGATGAATAAATCTGAATGCTTCACTCCTGGCTTCATCTGTGTTCTCCACACTTTCGGCCGTGATCTCAAATGGAATCCGCATATCCATGCTCTCATCTCTGAAGGAGGTTCTGGTAACATTACTGTTTGGAGAACTGTTAAACACTTTGATTTCACTTTCCTTCGTATCGCTTTTCGTAAAGTTCTTCTTGAAAGACTTACAGAAAAATTAGGCCCTTCTTTTCGCAAAGTTAAAAATGATATTTACAAAAACCATTCCGATGGCTTTTATGTTCGTGCCAAACCTAATCTTTGCACCCCAGATATCACAATCAAATATATTAGTCGTTATCTTGGTCGTCCGGTCATCGCCACTTCCCGCATCGATGATTATGACGGTAATACTGTAACCTTTCATTACACTAGACATGAAGACAATCAAACAATCACCGAATGTGTTCCTGCTTTGGATTTCATCAAAAGACTCATCATTCACATTCCTGAAAAACATTTTAAAATGCTTCGATATTACGGTATCTACGCAAAACATCATAAGCACGAAAAGAAACTACGGCGATGTATCTCTCCCGAAAAGCGTAAATACTTCCGTTCTCTTTTAGATTGGCGCAGTTCAATCTTACTCACCTTTGGATATGATCCTTTAAATTGTCCTAAATGCGGTTCCTCTATGCTCGTACTCGAGGTTTACCACAAAAAAATTGCACTATTTGAACAATATCGAAAGGTAATGGGATATGGATGACTCCACACACCACCATCTTTCTACATCGTCAAATAGTGCATTTAAAAAACAACAAAAAACTCCATAATCAACGTCATCGCGAAGTCCACATCTTCGCTCTTTTGTTATGTCCTTTTTGATTCAAACTTATTATACATCATATTTAACGATTTGAGAAATTTCCTATAAAGAAAAAAATGCTCACCGAAATGGTGAGCATCCAAATCTATTATATTATTATTTCATACGGAGCATTTCAATAAATGCCGCCATCCTTGTGTTCAACTGTCCAATATCCCCTTGCGAATAATCCGTAACAATATCAAGATATGGAATATGCTTTTCTTCATTGACAAAGTTACGGACACTAATTGATTCCATCTGAACAGAATGACATCCCGACAAAATCATCTCCACAACTCCATCGACTTTAAAGTCATCGATCATCCGGCCTAACAACTCAATACGATTATCATTTGGCGTCATAATCGCACACCCAATATAAAAATACTTTTTTGCGATCGCATCATATACATCCGGATTATTCTCATCTACTAATTTATCAATTACTTTTGCACCTGTACAATTTTCAAAAGCAACAACTACACCGCCATTATTCTCAATTGCTTTCACGACTTTTTTCGAATCTCCACCAATTGGACATCCTGTTATCAGTATTCTTGGACGATGTTCCTTCTTTGGTTTCTCTTCATACTCTTCCAGAATCTGATTCGTCAAAGCGTCCAATTCTTCCGAAACTTTCTCCAGATTCAACTTATACTTGCTTCCATATAGTACATCAAGCAATTCCATCCCCATAACTGGAACTGGATCCAATTTCATGACTTCATACAAACGCTTCAACGCTATCCTTCGTCGATTTTCAATCTGAATTGCATGCTTTATATCATCTTCCGTAATAACAACTTGAAATTTTTCTTCCAAATAATTTTTCAGACGGATAATCTCCTGCTTCCACAATTCAAGTCCTTTTTCAGACTGAATATTGGGAAGTTCCATCACAAAGACATCCTTAAATTCCGCCATCATCTCATACATCTTTTTCTTTCCGTCGCATGTCGTCTCTCCAACAACGAGATCAGAAAAATGAAAATACGGACATCTGTCAGAAATTGCATATCCATAGCTAGATTTAATTAAGGGGCAAATATTTTTCGGCAATATACTCTCTGCAATCTGAACTGTTTCTTCAGATGACGAGCATAATCCTACCGGCACAGCTCCCATAGCAATTGCTATTTCACGCGGAAAGTAAGAGCAATACGCTCCTATTATAGGGGTTCCCTTTTCTTTAAATTCTTTTATAGTTAAAAAAGACTGTTTTTTTTGCTCTGCAAACTCTTCAAAAATCTCAGGAAGCTCTTTAATAATATTCATATTAACTCTCCTCACACATTATCACTTTTATCTTAGCATATGCTTCCCAAAATTCCAATTATTCTCCATACAAACATCGTTCTCTCAATTATGCAAACTGCACAATCACATGCTCTCCTCCTGCTCCTGAAGCATAATACTGAGCATTAATCGCCTGGAAACTACTGGATCATTAATATCTACATCCAATATTTCATTAATCTTCCCAAGCCTATAGATCATCGTATTCCGGTGAATATATAATTTCTTGGATGTCATACTTACATTATTGCCATGAAGCAGATATTCTTTTAATGTATTATAAAATTCAGTCCCTTTCGCTTCATCTTCAAATTTCAATTGCAAAAGCTCATGTTCCAGATATCTCGCTTTTCCAATATAAGGTGCTGCACAGGAACATACAATCTGAATATAGTAATCATATTCCATATACAGTCTCTTATCTGGTTCCACTTTTCGCCCAATCTCAAGCGCTCTTAAGACCATAAAACTTTTTTTATCAATCAGTTCAATTTTTTCAAATACATCACTAAATCCACAGAGCATATCATACTTCTCGCAGATTTTATCTAAAATATGTCGTATAATTCCTTTTGTCTCTTCCAGATGAATATCGCAAAATAATACACTCAATGTACGTTCCTTAATATATACAAATGAATTATGATATACATCTATTATCTGATTTCCGGCTTTCTGAAGACAAACCATGCTATCTTTTTTTAATTCCAGAGTGGCAACAATAAACGGTGCTTTTACATATGCATCATACATTTCCTGCATACCCTTAAGTCTCAACCGTTCTTCAGTTTCTCCTTCAAACAAGCTTCTTGCAATCATTCGTCTAAGGGTAGATGAATGATAATGGACCTGTGTTCCATAACGTTCAAGCACCATTCCCAACGCCTGACAGGTAATGTCATTTACCTGACAAATCAACTCTTTTTCATCTTCTGACATATCTGCATCTGAAGAAATTATTTCGATGCAAAAGCCTTCCGTATTTCCTTTGACTTCTATAGAATTAACTACTTTATACTCTCCATCATCTTCTATATAAGTAGATGTTTTTTGTTCATTCTTATTTTGACATTCTATACATTTAGTGATAATTTTAATCATAGAATCATTATAATCAATCTCTTGTTCTGACAGATATCCCATATCCTGTTTTTTACCAGAAGCGGCCAGTACTTTTCCTCCAATATCCACTACCAAAAAAGACACTTCTGCATAATCCGCAATACTGTTGATTACTTTTTGCATATTACATTCTGTACTTATTATTTCAAATACTTTTCTGTAACACACATTTAAGTCAAAATTCTCTTTCATGTATATATGCCCCCATTTTGCGACATCATTTACCACTCTAAAAGCACTTTTAGATATTAATTTTATTATATTAAAGATAAAAATCTCTGTCCAATCGTTAATGTCTATATTCGGGTTCACTTATAATAATAGTCAATTTTATATAAAAAAGGACATCTCATTTTGTAAGATATCCTTTTAACATATCATATTCTATTACAATATCTTCGATAAGAACTCCTGAAGTCTGGGATCCTTCGGATGTTCAAAGAACTCTTTCGGAGTTCCCTGTTCTTTGATCTGTCCTTCATCCATAAAAATAACTCTGGAAGCAACTTCTTTGGCAAATCCCATCTCATGGGTCACTACCACCATCGTCATTCCATCTTTCGCAAGCTGCTTCATCAACTCCAGAACTTCACCAACCATCTCTGGATCAAGGGCTGATGTCGGCTCATCAAAAAGCATAACATCTGGATCCATTGCCAGAGAACGGATGATTGCAATACGCTGCTTCTGTCCACCCGATAATTGAGATGGATAAGCATTTGCTTTTTCCTGCAGCCCAACCAATTCCAACAGTTCCATTGCCCGCTTCTGCGCATCTTCTGTCTTCTGTCCAAGAAGCTTGATTGGTGCCAGCGTAATATTCTGCAGAATCGTCTTATGCGGGAACAGATTAAAGTGCTGGAATACCATTCCCATCTTCTGACGATGCTTATTAATGTCTACATTTTTATCTGTTATATCTACACCTTCAAAATACACATGGCCTCTGGAAGGTACTTCCAACAGATTCAATGAACGCAGGAAAGTAGATTTTCCAGAACCTGACGGTCCAACGATTACTACTACCTCCCCTTTCTTTATCTCCTCGGAAACTCCGTTAAGCGCATGCAGTTCCCCGAAGATCTTATGTAATCCTTCTACCTTAATTAAAGTATCTCCTTGATTAGTGGTCACTGCTTCTTAATCTCCTTTCCAGAATATTTACAAGCTTTGTAAATATAAGTACCATTGCAAGATAGATCAATGCAACAGCAATCAAAGGCATAAAAGCGTCATATGTACGACTTCTGATGATATCTCCGCCTTTGGTAAGATCCTGCAGGGCAATATAACCAGATACAGACGTCTCTTTCAAAAGTACAATGAACTCATTTCCCAAAGCCGGCAAAACATTCTTAAATGCCTGCGGCATTATAATATACATCATAGTCTGGGCGTAATTAAATCCAAGACTTCTTCCTGCTTCGAACTGCCCGCTGTCTACAGACATAATTCCCGAACGGAAGATCTCTGCCACGTACGCTCCCGAATTTAACCCGAACGCCATTACTGCAACAATTACCTTGCTGATATCCATACTTCCAAAGATAACGAAATAAATGATCAACAGCTGTACAACAACTGGTGTTCCACGGATTACAGTAAGATAAAGCTTACAAATTGCGTTCAAAATCTTAAGTTTTCCTGTCTTATCACAAGTAGAGCGGACTACAGCTACCAGAAATCCCAATACAATTCCGATCAGGACGGCAAAAAACGTTACTTGAAGTGTAATACCTAATCCATCCCAGATATATTTCCAACGGTCATCTTTTATAAAATTAAGATAAAACTTATCTTGAAATGTCTGTAACATATCCCTACATCCTTACTCTCTGATTATTCAGCGTCTGCTTTAATGTATTTTCCAATGATTTCGTCTAACTTACCAGAATCTTTTAACTTTGCAAGAGCATCGTTGATCTGGTCTTTCAACTCTGTATTGTCTTTTGCGATTGCAATTGCATATTCCTCTTCTGTAAATGCTTCATCTAAGATCTTAAGACCTTCTGCTTCTTTTACAAACTCTTTTGCAGGCTGACCATCGATTACAACTGCATCGATCTTGCCCTGTGTCAATGCCTGAACCGCTTCAAAACCTTTGTTATACTGCTCAACAGTTGCATCTTCGATATCACTTGCACAGATATCACCTGTTGTTCCTAACTGTACACCGACTTTCTTTCCTACCAGATCGTCTGGTCCTGCAATATCGCTGTCCTCTTTTACAATAACAACCTGCGTTGCTGTTGCATATGGCTCTGAAAAGTCTACACTTTCCTTACGGTCTTCCGTAACAGTCATACCAGCAACACCTATATCAGCTTTTCCTGCTGTAACAGCCGGAATGATAGAATCAAATGCCATATCTTCAATCTCTAGTTCCATGCCAAGTTCTTCTGCAATAGCTTCTGCAATCTCAGCATCGATTCCAACAATTTCATCACCCTCATGGTATTCATACGGTGGGAATTCTGCGTTGGTAGCCATTACCAATTTGTCAGCCTTGCCACCATCCTCAGATTCTCCAGAATCTTTCTTAGATCCACATGCTGCCAATGAGAATACACATGCAGCTACTAATAATACACTAACTATTTTTTTCAGTTTCATACCTAATCTCCTCCAATTTGCTTTATTTATTATTCTGCATAAAAATACAAGCTAGTTCATATTTTATCATATTTTCCATAAAAAACAAGTGGATTTTTCCACATATTTTACAGGAAAAATCCACTTGACTATGGATAAATTTTTATGCAAGAAATGCCTTAACAATCGTCACGAGAATAATCAAAGCTCCCAGTACAATTCTGTAGTATCCAAACACTTTGAAATCATGCTTCTTGATATATCCCATCAGAAACTTGATTGCAACAATCGATAATCCAAATGACACCAGACATCCCAGGAGCAAAAGTCCCAATTCTGAACCTGTAAAGTGGAGCCCAAATTTTACTAACTTCAGGAAGCTTGCACCAAACATGACCGGAATTGCAAGAAAGAAGGTAAATTCCGCAGCCACTTCTCTGGAGATACCAATCAGTAAAGCTCCGATAATCGTTGCCCCTGATCTGGAAGTTCCAGGAATTAACGCTAACATTTGAAAAAATCCAATCCACAGAAGCATGGGAACCGTCAACTCTGAGATTCTTCTTACAGTTGCTCTTCTTCCTGCATTCCGATTTTCTACAATTATAAAGAGAATACCATAGACAATCAACATAACTGCTACAGGCAATGGTTTATAGAATATCTCATCTAAAATATCATTAAACAACAATCCTATCACTGCAGCTGGAACAGATGCAATCAATACCTTAATCCACATCTGCCAGGTAAGCATCTTCTGCTTCTGGGTTTTCTTTGGCGAGAATGGGTTCAATTTATGAAAATACAGAACTACGACTGCCATAATCGCTCCCAATTGAATCACAACATTAAACATTTCCATAAATTCATCGCTCATACTTGGCGAAAGCAGATCCCCTACCAGAATCAAATGCCCTGTACTGCTGACAGGAAGCCACTCCGTAATACCTTCAACAATTCCCAGAATGATTACTTTTAATACATCTAACATTTTTCTCTCCTTTTCTTACTGCAGCACATGCTCTTCTATAAAATGTGCAACTCCATCTTCGTCATTCGACAGTGTCGTCACATAATCTGCCGCTGCTCTTACCTCTTCAGTTCCATTAAGCATCGCAACACCAATACCTGCCTTATGTATCATGCTCAAATCATTCGATCCATCTCCAAATGCCATAATTTCTTCCCTATTAATTCCAAGAATATTTCCGAGCTGCATCAAAGCATTTCCTTTACTGACACCTGCTGCATTAACCTCTATATTCTTAGTCAATGCACCTGTAACCTCTATATCCGGTATTGCTTTTAATTCTTCCAGTGCTGCATTGCGATCTTCTATATTCGCAAATATTGCCTGTACCTTGTCACTTCCCCTGTTCTCCTCCTCAAACTTTGCACAAATATCAGGTACTGCGATTCGGGTCTTCACCAGATAATCTGCCATCGGCGCCTCTTCAAGATAACGATCAATAGCTTCCAATGCATCTTTCTCGGCATATCCCTTTCCATCGTAATAAATCTCTCTTAACGTATCATAATGTTCAAATATGTCCAGAAGCATTCTTGCTGTTTCTAATGGAACGGGGCACTCATAGATTGCCTTGTTCTGTCTCACATCAATGATTCTTCCCCCGTTGGCGGTTACCGCATACTTAAAATCAAGAATATCAAATAATTCATTGGGGATTCCACTGATTGGTCTTCCGGTCGCCGGCATCACAATAATTCCCTGTGCCGCCGCATCCTTCAATACCTTTTCTGTATACGGCGTAATCTTTTTCTCTGAAGTCAGGAGCGTTCCGTCCAGATCAAGCGCTATTAATTTTATCTTACTTCTCATATGCAGATAATTCCTTTCTATCTTTTGAAAATAACATCAGCGATCTGCTAATCTTATTCTGAGCCTGTTCATACGCCTGTTCTCCATGTTCGATTAACTTTTCTACAACCTGTTTCTGTCCGGCTGGTGCAAATAGGAGCGTATCCTTTGCCGGCACCATAATGATCAGATCGTCTTTTAATTTGTCTACACAGACCCGCCAGATATGTTTAAAGCATAACGCACTTGCTTCATAGTGTCCATCCGCAATAATCGCAAATCCGCCATACCAGGTATTTGCAATGACAAATTCTACATCTCTGTTCAAATTCTCACAAGCAATGTGATATAATTCCTCAATATCGCATTCCGGCGGAAGCATATTATCCTTTAGAACTTCATATGCTTCATCGCTTCTTTTAATAACAAATATAATCTTCAAATCACCGATAAATGCCACAACAGGAGTATCCTGTTCAGAAATCCTCTTGCCATTCAAGGCCTGTGTATCTGTAAGTTCTTCTTTTATCCAAGGATAAATATGTTTTTTTATATTGTCATATTTATAATGCTCTTCTTCATATTTTTTCATATGCATTCCTCTCAATCTTAAATTCTATATTCTATTCTAACAAAGTTTGCTTTATAAAGCAATTTGTTGTATAATATGTTGTGCACTTATCGTAGATAGAAAGGATATGAATATGATAAACCCAAAAAAGAAACGTATATTACGGTCACTCATAGCAATTGCTATCTCCACCGTAACAATTGCTTCTACAAATATTCCGGTATTCGCAGCGCCTTCTGCTGATGAATTGGAGATAACGACTGGTGGATTACAAGATCAGTTAGATGATTTGAACAGCCAATTATCTGCTCTAAGCGCTGAGTTGGACTCTGCCGCAGCTCAGATTGAGGACTTATCAGCTGAGGTCGAGAAAGCCAAGCTGGATTTGGCCGCAGCTCAATTAAATGAAGAACTGCAGTATGATTCCATGAAAGATAGAATCAAATTCATGTATGAAGGTGGCAATGTTTCTTTATTGCAGATATTATTTTCTTCAGAAGATATGGCTGATTTTCTGAATAAGGCAGAATATGTCTCAACTATCAGTGAGTATGACAGACATATGTTGGACGAGTTAAAAGAGGTTCGTGTCAATGTAGAAAAAAAACAAGAGGATCTGACTGCAAAGCAGGAAGAGCTTGCACAGATGCAAAGTGATCTGACCGCAAAAGAAGAAGAGCTCAACTCAAAGATTGCTTCTACTTCCGGACAATTGGATGATTATAAAGAACAGCTAGACCGTGCACGTGCCGCTGAGGAAGCAAGCAAAACTGCACAGAATAACCAGATTGCAGGTTCCGTCACATCGCCTGGCAATGGTGGTCAGAACAACAATGGTTCTTCAGGTTCAACTACCAACGGAGGAAATCCAATCGATGCTTCCACCTCAGATGTAGCTTTGTTTGCCGCTTTACTTCAATGTGAGGCCGGTAATAGCTATGATGGTATGTTAGCTGTAGCAACGGTTATCATGAACCGTGTTGCCAGCCCGAGTTATCCAAGCACCTTACGCGGTGTCATCTATCAGTCTGGACAATTTAGTCCTACCTGGAATGGTTCTCTGGAGCGTGTCCTTGCAAAAGGGCCATCCTCAACAGCATATTCTGTTGCACAGGCTGCCCTGGGCGGTGCACGACACTCTGCGGTTCTTCATTGCTATAGCTTCAATTATGCAGGTTCTGGAATTCAGGGAATTAATATTGGCGGAAATGTATTTTATTAATATCTTGATATGATATTTTAATATGATATTTTTATCTTGCTTATTAACTTCACAGATAGATAATATATATCATCATATAACTTAAGAGAGAGGATATGGAATTTATTTTCTGCATCCTCTCTCTTTTACTTTATTCTATTTTACTTTATTCCATTTTATTCAACATGGCTATTGATAATCCATAACGTCAATCCATTTCATGAGGAAATCTTTTTCCAACTCATTATCTTTTTCTAACTGTGATGCTGCTACGATTGGAAGCCATTGCTGTACATACTGCTTTGCAGTGTCACTCTTCTTGCAGAAAAGCTTCATATAGAGGTCAGCTGCATCCTGATCTTTCAGTGCAAAAAGAAGATAAGTCATAGCTGCATCCGCACTGGCATTTCCCTGGGTCGCATGCGCCCAGTCAACAACCGTCATCTTGCCATTCTTTCCTACAATTACATTACTTGGATTAAAATCACCGTGACAAAGCTTAGTGTGCTTCGGCATACTCTCCAGACGCGTCAACAATTCATACCTCTGTGTTGCATCTAATTCTTTCAATCCATTAATCTGTCTCGCCAGTTTATCTTTTAATTTGTTAAGCATCGGCGCTTTCTTACTCTGAACCTTCAGCTGCAGTTCCACAAAATCCGACATATATTTTTCCAGATTATCATGGTCCACCTTCATCATCTCTTCCAAAGTCTTTCCTTCTTTATACTCTATAACCAGAGCCCATTTACCATCAATCTGTGTAACTTCTTTTAGTTGCGGAATATCCAATCCTGATTCCTCTACTCTTACTGTATTCAACGCCTCATTAAACACTGCAGATTTTGGATGTGTGGTCTCGAATACCTTGACAATCTCTTTATCGCATTTGTAGACTTCTTTGTACGGACGTTTCACGATCAAATTACTTCCTTCAAGTTTCATAAGCTGTGCCTCCTTGTATAATACTTCCGATCTTTTATTTGTTAACTGCATTATACACCCTTAAATTTCATTTGGAAAGAGTAATTTGATATTTTTTTAACTTATTTTTATTGCATATTTTTATTGTTAAATAATTAACTTTATTCATTTGGGTACACCCCTTTTTCCATTTAGGTACACCACAAAACACAATTAGGGACGTAGACTTTTTTAAAAAGTCTACGTCCCTAATATTAACCGTAGTAACACTTCAGATAGATTTCTTTCATTTCTTTCATGAGTGGATATCTCGGGTTTGCTCCTGTACACTGGTCGTTGAAGGCTTGTTCAACCATGTCATCCAATGTATCGAGGAAGTATTTCTCGTCGATTCCGTATTCTTTGATGGATTTTTTGATTCCGATCTTTTCTTTGAGGTCTTCCAGTTTTGCGAGGAAGTTTTCGAATACTTCTTCGTCTGTCTTGCCTTGGCATCCGGCGAAGCGTCCTAATTCTGCGTATCTTGCAAGTGCGTGTGGATACTGGTACTGGGAGAATGTTCCCATCTTGGTCGGAACTTCTGCTGCATTGTATCTCATGACTTCTGTCAGGAGAACTGCGTTTGCGACACCGTGTGGCAAGTGATGGAATGCTCCAAGTTTGTGGGCCATGGAGTGGTTCAGGCCAAGGAAAGCATTTGCGAATGCCATACCAGCCATACAGGATGCATTTGCCATCTTTTCTCTTGCAATTGGGTCATTGGCTCCATTTGCATATGCGGAAGGCAGATAATCGAATACCATCTTAACGGCTTTCATAGCAAGTCCATCTGTAAAGTCTGTTGCCATAATGGATACGTATGCTTCGATTGCGTGTGTCATGACATCAATACCGGATGCGCTTGTCAGTCCTTTTGGTGCTGTCATTGCATTGTCTACGTCGACGATTGCCATATCTGGAAGTAATTCGTAATCTGCGATTGGCCATTTTACGCCTGTCTCTGCATCAGTGATGATGGCAAATGGTGTCACTTCAGAACCTGTACCAGAAGATGTCGGGATTGCAACAAAGTAGGCTTTCTCTCCCATTTTAGGGAAGGTAAATACTCTCTTGCGGATATCCATGAAGTCCATAGCCATGTCTTCAAAGTTTGCTTCTGGATGCTCATACATCAGCCACATAATCTTCGCTGCATCCATTGCAGATCCACCGCCAAGTGCGATGATTGTATCTGGTTCAAATGCTCTCATCTGGTCTGTTCCTTTTTGTGCACACTGCAGAGTCGGATCTGGTGCTACTTCATAGAAGCATGTATGCTGAATTCCCATCTGGTCTAATTTCTCTTCAATTGGTTTTACATAACCATTTTTATATAAGAAGGTATCTGTTACGATAAATGCTTTTTTCTTGTGCATCACTGTTCCGAGTTCATCGAGTGCCACCGGCATACAGCCTTTCTTAAAGTATACTTTCTCAGGTGTTCTAAACCACAGCATATTTTCTCTCCTCTCTGCGACCGTCTTAATGTTGATCAGATGTTTTACACCTACGTTCTCAGATACAGAGTTGCCTCCCCAAGAACCACATCCAAGTGTAAGAGATGGAGCAAGTTTAAAGTTATAAAGATCACCGATACCGCCCTGAGAAGATGGAGTATTGATTAAGATACGACAAGTCTTCATTGCTTCTGCATGTTTTGCAATCTTCTCTTTCTCTGCAGGATGAATATACAGAGAAGATGTATGTCCATATCCGCCATCTGCTACCAACTGTTCAGCTTTTGCAAGGGCTTCATCAAATGTTTTTGCTCGGTACATTCCAAGTACCGGAGATAATTTCTCATGCGCAAATTCTTCAGAGATATCAACGGATTCCACTTCACCGATTAAGATCTTGGTATCTTCCGGAACATCTACACCTGCGAGTTTTGCAATCTCATATGCAGATTTTCCTGGGATCTTATTATTTAAGGCACCGTTGATAATGATAGTCTTACGAACTTTATCCAGCTCTTCGCCTTTTTTCAGGAAATAGCATCCACGATATGCAAATTCTTTCTTTACTTCATCATAGATACTGTCGAGCACCGTTACAGACTGTTCGGATGCACAGATCATACCATTGTCAAATGTTTTAGAATGAATGATAGAATTTACTGCCATCTTGATATCTGCTGTCTCGTCAATAATAACAGGAGTATTTCCAGGTCCAACACCAAGTGCCGGTTTTCCTGAAGAGTATGCAGCCTTCACCATTCCAGGTCCACCTGTTGCAAGGATAATATCTGCATCTCTCATAACTGTATTGGTAAGTTCCAGGGACGGAACGTCAATCCATCCGATAATTCCTTCCGGTGCTCCTGCTTTGACAGCTGCATCCAGAACAATCTTTGCTGCAGCGATCGTACAGGCTTTTGCTGCCGGATGTGGACTGATGATAATTGCATTTCTGGTCTTCAAGCAGATCAATGTTTTGAAAATTGCTGTTGATGTTGGGTTAGTTGTAGGAATAACTGCCGCTACAAGGCCAATTGGTTCCGCAATCTTCTTAATTCCATATGCTGGGTCTTCTTCAATAACTCCGCAAGTCTTGGTATTCTTATAAGCATTGTAAATATACTCTGCTGCGTAATGATTCTTAATAACCTTATCTTCCACGATACCACGACCAGTTTCCTCAACTGCCTGTTTTGCAAGAGGAATTCGCATCTTGTTTGCTGCCATTGCTGCCTCGAAGAAGATCTTATCTACCTGCTCCTGTGTGAATGTAGCGAAGATCTTCTGTGCTTCTCTCATCGCCTTCATCTTTGCTTCAAGAGCTTCGACATTATCAATAATCTCTGGTACTGCCTCTTTTTTCTTTGCCATTTTGATTATCCTCCCTGTAACTGTGTTACTATCGTTTCAATGGTCATAGTATAACTGTGTGTTAATTATTTGTCAATATGTTTTTGATATTTTTTTAACAATAATGACAAAAAAAATAACAGGGGACGTAGTATTTTTTAATTTTACTACGTCCCCTATTAACTATTTTTTAAAATCCTTTGCCGTAATTTACTATTTTTGCATCATGTTCTGTATGTAACAGCATATGCGCTTTATGTGACATTGGTTTTTCAAAATATTCTTCGTACATTTGAAGGATATCTGGATTCTCATGTGAGAATCGAATGTCATAATTATCATCCAGATAATACAGGTTCTTGCCGCGTTCAAAGGCCAGTTCTTCACCATCATGGATTGGCTGTCCGCCTCCGCCTACGCAGCCTCCTGGACATGCCATAACTTCTACGAAGTCGTAGTGTACTTCTCCTCGTTCTATCTTATCAAGCAATGCTCTGGTATTGCCAAGACCGCTTACAACAGCGGTTCTGACGGTAATATCATTGATCTGGAAATCTGCTTCCTGTACACCATCATTTTCGTTGAAGCCTTGACTTCTTACTGCAGTAAATGCATCTGCCGGTGGATTTTCTCCTTTGATGATATAATATGCGGATCGAAGCGCTGCTTCCATTACACCGCCAGTTGCTCCAAAGATGACACCAGCTCCTGTACCAGCCTGCATCGGGCGGTCGCTTTCAATATCTACCAATGTATCAGGGCTGATGTGCGCAGAACGAATCATTCTTACCAGCTCTCTGGTCGTGATTACTGTATCTATGTCACGTCCTGCATATTCTCCATAGAACAGCTCCAT
Source organism: Bariatricus sp. SGI.161 (assembly GCF_050313695.1). Classification (NCBI taxonomy): domain Bacteria; kingdom Bacillati; phylum Bacillota; class Clostridia; order Lachnospirales; family Lachnospiraceae; genus Bariatricus; species Bariatricus sp. SGI.161. The sequence continues at coordinate 3,031 of NZ_JBNPLX010000019.1, read as the reverse complement.
CTCACTCTCGCCTTTTTTCGCCACACAAGGCATTACAGACACGGTATAGATCTTCTCTGGTGATACGCCTAGTTTTTCTGCAAAATAGGTCTTCATTGCTGCACCAAACATCTGTTGTGGTGATTTTGCAGAGGATAAATATTTTACCAAATGTGGATACTGTGTTTTAATAAAACGAATCCATCCTGGGCAGCATGACGTAAACATCGGGCGTTCTTTCAGCTCACCGCTTGTAAAGCGTTGAACGAATTCGTGGCCTTCTTCCATGATTGTCAGATCAGCTGAAAATACAGTATCAAACACGTAATCCACACCCATACGCTTCAAGGCATCCAAGATCTTTCCAATGGTTGCATCTTCTGGAGCAAGTCCAATCTGTTCACCCCATGCAGCACGTACAGCCGGTGCAACCTGAGCCACAACAATTTTATCTGGATCTGCAATTGCTTCCCATACCTTTTCCGTATCATTTCTTTCACTCAATGCTCCTACCGGACAATGTGTAATACACTGACCGCACAATGAACAGTCTGCTTCCAGAATATTCTTATGACCGCCTACATTTACAGTCGTTCTGGATCCGGTTCCTTCCACATCCCAGACACTCAATCCCTGTACTTTATCACAGACCTGGATACAACGCATACACTTGATACATTTGGATGAATCACGGATCAATGGGAAATTATTATTCCAAGGCTGTTTCTCGATCTCCATCTTGTACGGAATATCGATAATATTCAGGTCATTGGCAACTGACTGAAGACTACAGTTACCGCTTCTTGAACATGCCACGCACTGGCAATTATGCTGAGATAAAATCAACTCTACATTGGTTTTTCTGTCCCTGCGTACTTTTGGACTGTTCGTATGAATTACCATACCTTCCTCAGCAACATTATTACATGAGGTAATCAGTTTATCCTTTCCCTCTAATTCAACTACACATACACGACAGGCTGCGATTTCATTTATTCCTTTCAGATAACACAATTTTGGAATATGGATCCCATTTTGAGCGGCAGCCTCCATAATCGTGGTATTTTCTTTTACGGATATTTGTTTTCCATCAATTACAAGATTTACCATAATGTCTCTCTGCCTCCCTTAAATATGCCATATCCAAAATGATCACACCGCAGACATCTGCTTGCTTCCTGTTTCGCTTCTTTTTCGGTCATGCAGTTTTCCACACCCTCAAAATCACAGACTCTTTCACAAGCTTCACGTTCTGTAAGATTCACGCGTCCACAAGGTGTACGGTCATCCAGATGTGCCTCTGGAATCTCTACGTCACAGGAAATCTCATGGTGATAGCCGAGATATTCGTCGATATTAGCCGCTACGACCTTCGCTGCGGCAATTGCCTTGATTACAGAAGCAGGTCCGCTTGCGCAGTCTCCTCCCGCAAATACTCCTGGCATATTTTCAAAGGTTCCCGTGCTCTTTGTAACAATCTTACCACGTTCTACCGGAATACCAGCTTCTTCAAAATGGCGTGTCTCAATATTCTGACCAATTGCAACAACCAATACATCGCATGGAATATAAATATCCTCTTCGCCAGTCGGTTTGATACTTGCTCGTCCATCCTTGATCGCACTTACCATCTGCGGAGTCACATAGATACCTTTGATGTGATTATTTTCATCAATATCCAGTGACGCAGGTGCTTTTAATGTCTGAAGTTCGATTCCTTCAGCCACAGCGCCGTCAATTTCTCCTGGAAGAGCTGTCATATCTGCAACTCTTCTTCTATACACAATACTTACTTTCTTAGCACCGAGACGTTTTGCCGTACGAACCGCATCCATAGAAACATTGCCGCCCCCGATGACAGCAACTTCCTTGCCGGTCAGGTCCATAATCTCGTTCTTTCCTACATTTCTCAGGAACTGAACAGCAGATAATACTCCATCTGCATCTTCCCCTTCCAGTCCCAGTTTTTTATCTGTGCTTGCCCCAATCGTAATCAGCACAGCATCGTATTGTGCTCTCAGTTCTTGAATTGTGATATCCTGTCCAATCTTAAGACCATGTTTTACCTCTACGCCAGTCTTTAAAATAGCATTGATATCTTCGTCTAATCTTTCCTTAGGCAGACGATAATTCGGAATTCCATAACGAAGCATTCCCCCAAGTTTTGGAAGCATCTCATATACCGTAGCCTGATGACCCATCAGTTGCAGATAGTAAGCTGCACTTAATCCTCCTGGACCTCCGCCGAGTACAGCAATTCTCTTTCCTGTACTTGGTGCACATGTCGGTGGCTCTACCTCACCAGCAAAATCAGCAGCCACCCTCTTGAGACCACGAATGTTGATGGAATCATCCACCATATTTCTTCTGCAGCGTGCTTCACACGGATGCTCACAGATAAAACCGCAAGTTGTTGGAAATGGATTATCTTTTCGGATTAAACGGATAGCATCTGCATATCTGCCTTCTCCTACAAGCGCTATGTAACCCGGAATATCTACATGTGCCGGACACAAAGATACACACGGTACCGGCTGATTATATGTACAGGTACATCTTCCATTTTTAATATGCTCCACATAATCATCACGGTATCCGATCAGTCCCTTATATACCATATTTGCAGCTTCATACCCAATGGCACAATCGGCTGACTCCATGATAGACAAGGCGGTCTGCTCCATAACATCCAATGTCTCCATAGTTGCTTTTCCATCAAGAACATCCTTGATAAAATGGTTTAACTGTCCCAGCCCTATACGACACGGAACACATTTTCCACATGTCTGCGCATGGCATAATTCCAAAAATGCACGTGACATGTCTACCGGGCATAATCCCGGTGGGCTGGATTCAATTCTTCGCTCTAAGTCTTTATACAATCCTTCCATTACAATTCTGGCTCTCTTAGGCGAAGCGATCTCTAACCTACTCATTAACAACATCCCTTCTTTCTTTTTTCTGGTGCATCACACAGTTTATTTATTATATCACTATATTTGAAGTTTGTATTCAGTTTTTCTATAAGTAGATTATTTAACGATATAGACAG
>NZ_JBNPLX010000018.1:0-78339 GCF_050313695.1 Bariatricus sp. SGI.161 | reverse complement strand
AAATTGTCATAAACTATTTTTAGTATATCAAATCTTATGCTATAATAAAAGAGCTTGTCAAGAAAAGAAGTGAAAGATGGCAGAAAATGTAAAGGGAGAATTGCGTATGAGTATAGAGAGTCGAAAGGTATCTGAATCCATGGTTCAGACAGTCCATATGGTTAGACCGAATCATTTAAATGCAGCAGGCCGCCTTTTTGGAGGAATATTAATGCAGTGGATTGATGAGATTGCGGGATTGGTGGCAAAGCGTCATGCACACATGAATGTGATTACTGCATCCGTGGATAATCTGAGGTTTTTAAAAGGTGCTTACCAGAAAGATGTCATTGTAATCAAAGGGAAAGTAACTTATGTAGGAAATACTTCCATGGAAGTGAAGGTAGATACTTATGTGGAAGATATTGATGGTGGGAGAACTCCGATTAATCATGCATTTTTTACTATGGTTGCACTGGATGAGAATGATAGACCGGCACCGGTTCCGAAATTGGAATTAGAGACGGAAGCTGATCGCGAGGATTGGGAAAAAGCTAAAAAACGGCGAGAGATAAGATTGATGAGAAAGGAAGAGGGATTTTAGGTAATTGGTTTTAACCAATTACCTAGATCCCTTTTTTCATATAAGAAGTCACCATTTTTAGCATATTTTCAATTTGTTCTTGTTCTTCTTTTGGCTTTCCTTCTTTTAGAACGGATATGATTAGTGAGACTTCATCGGCGGTAAAATGAATTCCTTTTTTGTTTGCATTTGTAATGAGGGCCAGCATAACTGGTGCCAGAGCTTTTCCGCTTTTTCCTTGTGTTTGTCGGGCTGCCGTTTTAATAAGCTCTAATTTAATTGGGTCAATTGTGTTCATTGCTGGATTGTTTATCCATTCATTCATAGTTCGTTTCTCCTTTCTGATTGCCTGAATCAGGTGATTCTGTTTCGCTTTCAAACATTGTGTTGTACATTTGGAACATTTGTTGTTGTTCTGGGGTCAGAATTCCTTTCATCATTTCCATGGGATTGAATTCTTCAGATCTAGAGACTGAATCACCCATTGCCTGTATACTTTGTATCATTTCCAGCATATTCATCATGTGTTCCATCTGTTCCATCATCTCTTTTTCGCTGGGACTCATATAATCTTTGAGCTCTTCCAGTATCTTCGAAGAGGAGTGAGAAGGAAAACCATGAAAATGTTCCAATGTATAACGTAATTCCAGGAATTTGATGTAGCATGCAAGAAACCTTTGGGTGGAAGGTGGCGTGTATGGAATTATCAGTTTTAATGTGTATAAATAAGGTGGTGTAATCAGACTGTCAAAGGGGGTCATGAGTTTTGGAGGCTTGCGTTCCATACATTCCTCTCCTGGAAATAACGTTGTAAATATATATGTTCTGAGAATGGAATTTATGAAATGTGAGAAAACTAAATATGAAAAGATTCATATATTATATTGAAGACATATATCTGATATAGAAGGGAAAACAATGAGTAGGAAATTGATTATTGATGGGAATGCTGTTTATGAGATTGATGAAAAATGTATGTTGAAAAAGCGTCTGGATATTCCGGAGGATGAAATCAAAAAAGAGAATCGTAAAATGAAAGAATGTGAGAAAAAAAGAAAGAGGACGGAGTGATCTCCGCCCTCAGCTGATCTAAGAAGATTAGCATCCACAGTCAAAATCGTCGTTGCATCCGCATCCAAAACCGCCACAGAAGATCAGAAGCAGGATAATCCAGATACAGCTGTCGTTACAGCCACATCCGCATCCACTGCGTCCATTGCCAAAGCCGCCACAGCATACAAGAAGAATAATAATCCAGATACAGCTATTGTTGCCAAAGCCAAATCCACATCCGCAGTCTCCTCTGTTTCTTCCAGAACCTGAATCGCAGCCACATCCACAATTTGTAGCACTTAAATCACTCATATTGAATCCTCCATTTATGATGTTTACAGTACATAATATGCGGTAGATTCCAATGTGTGAAAATGTAAAATCAATATTTTACCAAGCGTTTTACAGAATGCTGAAACTGATAATTTTTCTTTTGTAATTTTAATTTGTCGATTGCAGAGATACTTTCTTTGGCATAATCGTCATATAGTGTTAGTAGATAAGCAATGGTATAATTGCGGTTTTGGAACCAGCGAAAAAACAGCCAGTTCATGATATCAGGATGCCAATATCTTTCCGGAATAGAAGCATTGCGAAGCAGAACAATATATTTTAGTGCCTGCATGGACAATTGAGCCAGTCGGCTGGAGTTGTCCTTTGATTTAAAAAGTGCGTCACTTTCTACAACAATGTCATACAGAGAATTGGCAGCTTTCCAATAAGTGACAAAAGTTGGAGAAGATTCCTCGTCTGTCTCTTCCATATTGTGTAGATCAAAAGTTTGCATAACCTTTTTGCTGCCGGAAATTTCACGGTCATATTCTGCACGTTTTTCGGGATTGGACAGAACATGATATGCTTCTAAGATCTCTTGCATCTGTTCTGTGGTGTCAATCCCTTTTTTTATATTTACATCTGGATGATATTGCTTAGCCAGAGCAGTCTTGGCGGCAGTAATCTCATCTAAGGAAGCTTTCATAGAAACTCCTAATATATCATAATAGTTCTTGTCGTTCATTATATTCTCCCCTTAAAATCCCCTAATCATATACGTGAATATAGAATATATTTATCTTACGACAAATTATGAGAGAAATCAATTTGAATATTGAAAAAGTCTGGCAGGCCATGAGAAAGTATCGGATTGAGAATATAATGAATATTCTGATAAAAAAGGATATTTATATATGTATAAAGTAAAACAACGGATTCATTATTGGTGTCCTGAGATAATAAAAGAACATGTTGCTGGCCAGGGGGTAAGAGTGGCTGTATTAGATACAGGAATGGCTATTCATCCTGATTTTAAAGGAAGAGTTCTGGCATTTGAAGATTGTGTGAATCATAGATTAGAGATCTATGATGACAGTGGTCATGGAACGCATGTGGCAGGAATTCTTGCAGGTGATGGGAGAATGTCAAAAGGATATTATAGCGGGATAGCGCCAGAGGCAGAGCTCATAATTGTAAAAGTATTAGATGAAAAGGGAGAAGGAAGTATCATTCAGATTTTAGAAGGGCTACAATGGATCAGGAAGAACAAAGAGCGATATCAGATCAGGGTTGTCAATCTTTCGGTCGGTGCAAAAATAGATCTTGACGAGACAAAAGCAAAGGAATTAATGGGGGCGGTGGACCGATTGTGGGATATAGGGATTGCTGTGGTCGTATCAGCAGGTAATCATGGCCCTGGAGAAGGAACAATTGCAATTCCGGGAAATAGCAGAAAAGTCATTACAGTCGGTGTGATGAGCGAACCATTTATGAAACGAAATTGTTCGGGAATCGGTCCAACCAAGCAGTGTGTAGTGAAACCGGATCTTGTGGCGCCGGGATATCAAATAGTATCTTGTAATTATGCATACCCGAAAAGAAAAAATGCATATACAAGAAAAAGTGGAACATCAATGGCGACTCCGGTAGTAGCTGGAGCTGCGGCATTATACTTTTCTAAATATCCTGAAGCAGGAAATGTAGAATTGAAATTAAAGCTACATGATACTTGTGAACGACAGCCAAACGGCATAGTACAAGGATGGGGATGCATACGAATTGACCGGATTCTCGGGGAAAATTAGAAAAAAGTGATAAAAACAAAGGTGTCAAGAAAAAACACTTGACACCTATTGCGCTTTGGTGTATGATATCACAGGTGATAAATGTGAATGAGATTCTGGAACAAGCCTTATTATTTGATTTTTATGGAGAATTGCTGACGGATCATCAGAAAGAAATCTATGAGCAATTCGTGCTGGAAGATCTGTCACTTGGAGAGATTGCCAGAGAAGCTGGTATCAGTCGTCAAGGAGTTCATGATCTGATCAGACGTTGTAATCAGACTTTGAAGGGATATGAAGATAAGCTTCATCTGATTGAAAAATTTCTGGCTATCAAAGAAAAGGTAAAAAAGATAGACAATTTGCTGGATGATTATCATGAAGAGAATGCAGAAGAACTGATTGTCAGCATCCGCAGGATATCCGATGAGATTATAGAGGAGTTATAGTATGGCATTTGACAGTTTGACAGAAAAACTTCAAAACGTTTTTAAAAATCTGAGAAGTAAGGGACGTCTCACCGAAGATGATGTAAAAGAAGCTTTAAAGGAGATCAAGCGTGCTTTGCTTGCAGCAGATGTAAACTTCAAAGTAGTTAAAGATTTTATTAAAAGTGTTCAGGAAAGAGCAATCGGCCAGGATGTTATGAATGGTCTGAATCCTGGGCAGATGGTAATCAAGATCGTTAATGAAGAACTGGTCAAGCTGATGGGTTCAGAGACTACTGAGATTCAGCTGCAGCCGGGAAGTGCAATTACCGTCATTATGATGGCTGGTCTTCAGGGAGCAGGTAAGACCACGACTACTGCAAAACTGGCAGGAAAATATAAATTAAAAGGCAAAAAGCCACTGCTTGTAGCCTGTGATGTCTACAGGCCGGCAGCAATCAAGCAGTTACAGGTGAATGGTGAAAAGCAAGGTGTAGAAGTATTCGCCATGGGAGAGAATCATAAACCATCTAATATCGCCAAAGCTGCCATAGAACATGCTCAGAAAAACGGGAATAATATCGTGATTCTGGATACGGCCGGACGACTTCATATAGATGAAGATATGATGGCTGAATTACAGGAAATTAAAGAGACAGTTACCGTTCATCAGACAATTTTGGTTATTGATGCCATGACTGGTCAAGATGCAGTTAATGTGGCGAAAGACTTCAATGAGAAGATTGGTGTAGACGGTGTGATTGTTACGAAGCTGGATGGTGATACACGAGGCGGTGCAGCGTTGTCAGTAAAAGCAGTCACCGGAAAGCCAATTCTATATGTTGGTATGGGAGAAAAACTGTCAGATCTGGAACAGTTCTATCCGGACAGAATGGCTTCACGTATTCTGGGAATGGGAGATGTGCTTACTTTGATCGAGAAAGCGGAAGCAGAGATTGATGAAGAAAAAGCAAAGCAGATGACCCAGAAGCTGAAGAAAAATCAATTTGATTTTGAAGATTATCTGGAAAGTATTAAGCAGATGAAAAGCATGGGAGGTCTTGGAAGCGTCATGAGTATGATGCCTGGACTTGGCGCTCTTGGAGGAAAGGCTGGCAAGATGAAAGGCCTTGATGATGAGCAGACAGCACAGGCAGAAAAAAATATGGCAAGGATGGAAGCAATCATCTATTCTATGACACCGGAAGAAAGAAGAAATCCAGACATTCTGAACCCATCCAGAAAGCATCGGATTGCCAAAGGTGCAGGTGTTGACATCAGTGAAGTTAATCGTATGGTTAAGCAGTTTGGCGAGATGAAAAAGATGATGAAGATGATGGGAAAAGGCGGCAGAAAAGGCAAATTCCGTATGCCGTTCTAAACATGATATATCGCGTATATCGCGTTATATAGATATTAAATAATGAAAAAATTGTGGAGGTGAAATACAATGGCAGTAAAAATCAGATTAAGAAGAATGGGACAGAAAAAGGCTCCTTTCTATAGAATCATCGTAGCTGATTCTAAGTCTCCAAGAGACGGAAGATTCATTGATGAGATTGGTACTTATGATCCAAATTGTGATCCAAGTGCAATTACAGTTGATGAGGAAGCAGCTAAGAAATGGTTAAGTAACGGTGCACAGCCTACAGAAGCTGTAAGCAAGATTTTTAAAGCAGCAGGCATTGAAAAATAATTCTTGCCTTGGAGGTGCGCGTTATGAAAGAATTAGTGGAAGTAATTGCGAAAGCATTAGTTGACGATCCAGACAGTGTTGTTGTGAACGAGAGAGAAGAAAAAAAGACAACGATCCTGGAAGTACATGTGGCAGATTCTGATATGGGAAAGGTCATTGGAAAACAGGGACGTATTGCCAAAGCAATCCGTTCTGTCGTAAAAGCAGCGGCAGCCAAAGAAGACAAGAAGGTCATCGTTGATATTATGGATTAATATGAATGGGGAGAGCCCCTTTCATTCGGGGACAGGCGCGAGAGATTGTTGTCTGTCCCTGTTTATATCTTAAGGAGAATTATATGGAACAATTATTACAGGTAGGGGTAATTACTCAGACACATGGAGTCCGTGGAGAGGTTAAAGTATTTCCGACAACGGATGATGCCGCACGGTTTAAAAAGCTGAAGCATGTGATGTTAGATACAGGGAAAGAAACACTGCCTTTGGAAATTGAGAGTGTAAAGTTTTTTAAACAATTTGTGATCTTAAAATTTAAAGGCTTTGATAATATAAATGATATTGAAAGATATAAAAGATGTCCGCTTTTGGTTGAGCGTGAGAATGCTGTTCCGCTTGAGGAAGGTGAATACTTTATTGCAGATATGATTGGCATGAAAGTAATCACCGACGAAGGGGAGAATTTTGGAATCCTTAAGGATGTTATGGAAACAGGAGCTAATGATGTGTATATGATTGAACATCCTTCAGAAGGAGAAGTTCTGGTCCCGGCAATCAAGGAGTGCATTCTTGATGTGGACATAGAAAATAGACAGATGAAGATTCATGTGATGAATGGTCTGATTTAGAAGGAGAAAATGGATGCAGTTTTATATTATGACATTATTTCCAGAAATGGTAATGCAAGGACTGGATACCAGCATCATTGGTCGGGCAATGAATAAAGGATTGCTTTCGATAGAAGCTGTTAATATCCGAGATTATGCTTTCAATAAACATAATAGTGTCGATGATTATCCTTATGGTGGTGGAGCCGGGATGTTGATGCAGGCGGAGCCGGTATACCAGTGTTATCAGGCTGTAGAAGAGAAGATTGGGAAAAAGCCAAGAGTCATCTATCTCTCACCACAAGGGAAGACCTTTAACCAGAATATGGCAGAGGAATTTGCAAATGAAGAAGAGCTGGTCTTTCTCTGTGGACATTATGAAGGAATCGACGAGCGTGTGTTAGAGGAAATTGTGACGGATTACGTGTCCATTGGTGATTATGTGCTGACAGGAGGAGAACTTCCGGCTATGATCATGGTAGATGCAATTTCCAGACTTGTGCCAGGAGTGCTTCATAATGATGTATCCGCAGAGTTTGAAAGTTTTCAGGACAATCTGTTAGAATATCCCCAATATTCCCGCCCAGAAGTGTGGCATGATAAAAGAGTACCGGAAGTCTTGATGTCCGGACATCATGCGAACATTGAAAAATGGAGAAGGGAGCAATCCGTTATTCGAACTGCGAAGAATAGACCGGATCTGTTGGAAAAAGCTGAATTGACGGAAGCAGAACGCAGATTGGCGGATTCTCTGATGATTGAAATGGAAAGAATCAGATTAGAGTAAATAAAAGCAAAAAACCCTTGCGAAATAGGTATAAATATGATATTATATAGCATGTTGTGAAGAAAAAAGATGGTCCTCTGGTACAATGAAGTATTAAGAACATCCAAGTAAATAAGGAGGTCACACATAATGAACGATATTATTAAGAACATTGAAGCAGAGCAGTTAAAAGATTCTGTTTCTGAATTCCACGTTGGAGATACTGTAAAAGTATATGGAAAAATCAAAGAAGGAAACCGTGAAAGAATTCAGGTTTTCGAAGGAACTGTCCTGAAGAAACAGGGTGGCGGAGCAAGAGCAACATTCACAGTTAGAAAGAATTCTAACGGAATCGGTGTTGAGAAGACATGGCCACTGCATTCACCAAATGTTGAAAAAGTTGAAGTAGTAAGAAGAGGTAAAGTAAGAAGAGCTAAACTTTACTACTTAAGAGATCGCGTTGGTAAGAAAGCAAAAGTAAGAGAATTAGTAAAATAAGAAACAGTGAGAAGAGGACAAGTACATATTGTATATTGTCCTTTTTGTGTTATAAGGGGAAACTATGAAGCGTAGACGAAAAAAACTTGGATTTGGACGGGTAAGGAAGAGAACAAAGCCGGTCAGAAAATCAAGAAAAAAGAAGTTTCGTATGAATCTGCATCAGTTGTCTATTGTTGGGAAATGGATTTTTAAAATTGCAGTAGTATGTCTTCTGGCGTTTGTAGCGGTGTGGTATTTTGGACAGCAGGTAAGTACAGTTGGAGATTCTATGAATCCAGTGTTGAGTAATGGAGATGTTGTATTGGTCAATCGGATAGTATATAATGCTACAACTCCAAAACGAGGAGATATCATTGTATTTAAACCGAAAGGAAATGAAAATGCCCACTACTATATTAAAAGAATTATTGGTCTTCCGGGCGAAACAGTTGAAATCATGGAGAACCATATTTATATTGATGGTGAAAAACTGGAAGAAGATTATGAAACTACCGATATTGATGATGTAGGAATTATCAATGAGAAGATACAGCTTGACGGAGATGAGTATTTTGTGCTGGGAGATAATCGCAAGAGCAGTGAAGACAGCCGGAATGCAGATATCGGTAATGTAAAACGGGAGTATATATACGGGAAGGCATGGTTTGTCCTGTCACCTAAGAAAGATTTTGGATTTATCAGATAGAGGAGAAAAAGTATGCATTTTCAGTGGTATCCTGGTCATATGACGAAAGCAAAACGTATGATGCAGGAGAATATAAAATTAATTGATCTGGTCATTGAACTAGTGGATGCGAGATTACCAGTCAGTAGTCGAAATCCAGATATTGATGAACTGGGAAAGAATAAAGCGAGATTGATTCTTTTAAATAAAGCTGATCTTGCGGAAGAAAAATGGAATGATGCATGGGCAGAATATTTTCGAAAAAAGGGGTTTTCTGTAGTGAAAGTCAACTCCAAAAAAGGCGGTGGAATGAAGTCTATCCATGGCGTGATTCAGGAAGCGTGTAAGGAGAAGATTGAAAGAGATCGAAAGAGAGGGATTCTAAACCGACCTGTTCGTGCAATGGTGGTTGGAATTCCAAATGTAGGGAAATCGACCTTTATCAATTCTCTGGCAGGAAAAGCATGTGCTAAGACTGGAAATAAACCAGGCGTTACAAAAGGGAAACAGTGGATACGGCTGAATAAACAGGTAGAACTTTTAGATACACCGGGAATTCTGTGGCCAAAGTTTGAAGACCAAAGTGTTGGTTTAAAACTGGCATTTATCGGATCTATTAAGGATGAAATCTTGAATACAGAGGAACTGGCGGCAGAGTTGATCGGATTCTTGAATGAATATTATCCGGGAATACTGGAAGAAAAGTATCATGTCGATTCGGCTGCAGATGTATATGTTATGCTTGGACAGATTGCAGAGAGCAGACATTGTCTGATAAGAGGAAATGAGTTAGATACTGAAAAGGCGGCAGTTTTGCTGCTGGATGATTTCCGAAATGGGAGGCTGGGGAGACTGACACTAGAATATCCGCAGGAAGTGTGATAGAATCTACTAGTGAACCAGAAAGGGGATTATAATATGGCAAGGGATAAAAGAAATGAAGAGAAAGAAAGAGGCATTATCCGAGAATTGCTAGGATGGCTTCTGTACATATTGATTATTATTGGACTTACATACGTGATCATTACGTTTGTAGGGCAGAGGACCAGAGTAAGCGGCTCGTCCATGGAGACGACCTTAAGTGACGGTGATAATCTGATCGTGGATAAACTGACGTATCGTTTTAGAGAACCAAAACGCTATGATATTATCGTATTTCCATACCAATATGAGGAAAATACATATTATATCAAACGTATTATCGGGCTTCCAGGGGAGACGGTCCAGGTAATTGATGGATACGTTTATATTGATGGAAACCTTCTGGACAGTGATATCTATGGCGCAGAGGCGATGAATTCACCCGGAATTGCAGCAGAACCAATTACACTGGGAGACGATGAGTATTTTGTATTGGGAGATAACCGTAATCACAGCTCTGACAGCAGAGATCCTAGCGTTGGGGTGTTGAAACGTAAGAATCTGATAGGAAGAGCATGGGTTCGGATCTATCCGTTTGATGAAATGGGAGTTATTAAGCATGAATAAACGAGAAGAGGATAGACTCCGCAAGCAGCAGGAAAAATTAGAGAAGGAACTGGCGCGCATAGAGAGTATGAGTGTATACGAAAGAGAGTATAGTCAGTGCCAGTATATCTGCGGAATTGATGAGGTAGGAAGAGGCCCCCTTGCAGGCCCGGTTGTGGCAGGAGCTGTAATTTTGCCGAAAAATGAGACTATTTTATATTTAAACGATTCGAAAAAGTTGTCGGAGAAAAAGAGAGAAGCTTTGTATGATGAGATTATGGAAAAAGCGGTCGCAACAGGAATTGGAATTGTTAGTCCGGCACGAATTGATGAGATTAATATTCTTCAGGCGACATATGAGGCTATGCGAATCGCTGTTTCCAATCTGAAGGTACATCCGGATATTTTGCTGAATGATGCTGTTACGATACCAGAGGTAGATATTTTGCAAGTTCCGATTATCAAAGGGGATGCAAAAAGTATATCTATTGCTGCGGCCAGTATTATCGCAAAAGTAACAAGAGATCGCATGATGGTAGAATATGATAAAGTGATACCAGGGTATGATTTTGCCAGTAATAAAGGTTATGGAACAAAAGCGCATATTGCTGGTCTGAAGGAGTTGGGACCTTCCCCAATTCATAGAACAACATTTATTAAGAACTTCGTGTAATAAATCGGAGGTATATGAAAAAGAACAGACGGGAAATCGGTACAGAATATGAGAAAAAAGCAGGAGCATATTTAGAAGGGCAGGGATATGAAGTTCTGGAGTATAATTATCGCTGCCGCATGGGAGAGATTGATATCATTGCCATAGATGGAGAATATCTGGTGTTCTGTGAGGTGAAATATCGCTCAGACTCTGGAAGTGGGCACCCGGCGGAAGCTGTTGACTACAGAAAACAACGAGTGATTTCTAAATGTGCATTGTACTATATTATGCGGCATGGATTGCAGGATATAAGCTGCCGCTTTGATGTGGTGAGCATTGAAGGTAATGTAATTACACTGTATAAAAATGCTTTCGATTATATGGGAGAATAGGAGAATCAAGAGATGAGTCTGGGATTAAAATATAAGAATCATGAACACATTTTTGATGAAAAAGAGGTTAATGGTGTGCCATTCCTTACTTATCCACTGCTTGAGCATACTGGTGTTGTAACGCATGGTTTTTCAACCAGGCTTGGAGGTGTCAGTACTGGATATTGCTCAACGATGAATATCAGCACAACCAGAGGTGATGATCCGAAGGCGATTGAAGAGAATAAGAGGAGACTTGCAACGGCAATTGGAGTTGATGCAGATAGCTTTGCTTATACGAATCAGACGCATACGACGAATGTTGCAGTAGTGGAACCAAAGGACAGAGACAGACGTTTTTTGGAAACGGACGGATTGGTGACGAACGTACCGGGAATCTGTCTGGTAACGTTTTACGCAGATTGTGTTCCATTGTATTTTGTGGATCCTGTGAAGAAAGCGATTGGATTGAGTCATTCCGGATGGAGAGGTACTGTTCATAAGATGGGAAAAGTTACGGTAGAGACGATGAGAGATGCTTATGGAACGAGGCCGGAAGATGTAATTGCAGCAATTGGTCCATCAATTTGTCAGGATTGTTACGAAGTGAGCGAAGAAGTTATTGAGCAGTTTCGGAATAATTTTGAGAAAAGTTTGTGGTCAGAATTATTCTATCAAAAAGAAAATGGAAAATATCAGTTGAATCTTTGGAAAGCAAACCAGGTTGTATTGATGGAGGCAGGAATTAAGAAAGAACATATAGCAGTGACGAATGTCTGTACACATTGTAATCCAGATATCTTTTTTTCTCATAGAACAACTGGGGAAAAAAGAGGAAACTTAAGTGCACTGCTGGCTTTGAAAGCATAACAGGAGGAAAAGATGGCAACAGAGACAACGAATGAGGTGGCAGAAGTTACACAAGATACGGTAGAAGAGATGAATCAGTTTGTCCAGTATATACAGGACAGTGTTCCTTCGATGATTGGCTTCGGAATCAGAGTTTTGATGGCGTTGGTGGCTTTTTTCATTGGCAGAATGATTATCAAATGGATTCGAAAGATTGTACGCAGATCTTTGGAAAGATCCAATGCCGATAAAGGTGTCGAACAGTTTGTAGATTCTGTTTTAAAATTTGGTCTTTATTTCTTGCTGATATTTAGTCTGGTATCGGAATTGGGAGTTGATACGACTTCAGTGGCAGCGGTGGTCGCTTCTGGTGGTGTGGCAATTGGTCTTGCATTGCAGGGCAGTTTGTCTAATTTTGCTGGCGGTGTTCTTATACTGATTTTGAAACCATTCCAAGTTGGTGATTATATTATTGAAGACACCAATAAAAATGAAGGGACAGTGAAAGAGATTCAGATCTTCTATACAAAGCTTAGTACGATAGATAATAAAACCATTGTCATTCCAAATGGTATGTTGACGAATAGTAGTCTTACCAATGCAACGGCAAAGGACGAAAGAAGACTTGATCTTAAAGTATCCATTTCTTATGAAGCAGATCTGAAGCAGGCAAAATCATTGATTGAAGATATTCTGCGAAACGATGAAAGTGTCGAGAAGGATGAAGAAATACTTGTATTTGTGGATGAATTGGCAGAAAGTGCGGTAGTTCTCGGTGCCAGAGCATGGGTGAAGAGTGAAGTGTACTGGGAGACCAGATGGCGTGTGCTAGAGAATATTAAGTTGACGATGGATGCTCAGGGTATCGAGATACCATATCCAAAGCTGTCTGTGCATATGGCGAAAAATAATTGACAAATTTTAAACGGACGAGTAATATAATAGTAAGCAAAGGTGCCTGAAAAATCAGGTGCCTTTTGTTATTATTACGGACAAGGATGTTCTTCTTACGGTTAATCCTCTGTAAGGAGAACATTTTTTCGTTTAGGAAGGTGAGAAATATGGAATATCTAGTGGATCATGTCGAAGGAATTAACAAATTACTGGCACGTTATGGGGTCAAGTTTGGAATTTACAAAAATCAGACATTTCATGAACAGCTTTTTCCTTTCGATGCGATACCGAGAATTATTACGAAAAATGATTTCGCATTGTTGGAAAAAGGACTTATTCAGAGAGTAGATGCACTGAATCTGTTTTTGAAAGATGTGTATGGAGAAAAGAAGATAATTAAGGATGGAGTGATTCCAGAAGAATTCGTGTTTTCATCTTCCGGATACCTTCCGGAATGTGAAGGTGCCTGCCCTCCGAAGAATATATACAGCCATATTTCAGGAATTGATCTGGTACAGGGAAAGGATGGAAGCTGGTATATATTAGAAGATAATCTCAGAATACCTTCAGGTGCGTCATATCCTCTGATTGCGCGTGAATTGGAACGAAGAGTAGCACCGGAGACTTTCCGGACGAATCCGATTATTGACAATCGTAATTATGCAAAGATGCTGACGGATACGATGGAATATGTTAATACAGGCGGCATCAGGGTCATAATGACACCTGGAAGATACAATGCCGCATATTTTGAACATTCTTATCTTGCAGAACGAACAGGAAGTGTGCTGGCAATGTGCAGTGATTTGTTCGTAGAAAAAAATCAATTATATTACAGGGATTTCCGTGGTGGAAAACAGAAAGTAGGCGTCATTTATCGACGGATTTCAGATGAATATCTGGATCCAATGACGTTCAATCCGGAATCATTGATTGGTGTTCCAAATATCATGGATGTATATCGCTCGGGAAATGTAGCGATTGTAAATGCACCTGGTAATGGAATTGCGGATGATAAAGGTATCTATTATTTTGTACCGAAGATGATCCGGTATTATCTGGATCAAAAACCGATTCTTAAGAATGCGCCGACATATCTTCCGTTTTATGAAGAGGACCGTAAATATGTCCTGGAGAATCTGGACAAGCTGGTTATCAAAGATGTAGCCGAAGCTGGAGGCTACGGAGTTATCTTTGGAAATGAACTGACAAAAGAAAAGCTGGAAGATATGAAAGCGTTAGTTCAGAAAGAAGCCCGAAGGTTTATAGCACAAGAAGTGATTGATTTTCAGGATCTTCACATTATAGAGGGAGACGAACGGGTTCCAAGGAAAGCAGATCTAAGAGCTTTTGTATTATCTGGCGAGAAAACACAAGTTTGGCCGAGTGGGCTAACCAGATTTTCCAGGAATCCGGATTCGTTCGTAGTAAATTCATCACAGGGAGGAGGATTTAAAGACACATGGGTATTATCTCAATAGAAAAACTGGATCATTTGTATTGGTTAGGAAGGTACACAGAACGTGTATATACGACACTGAGAAAATTTTTTCGGGTTTTTGATGATATGATAGAGGCACCGGAAGGAAGCTATACATATTACTGTGAAAGATTGAATATTCCTGATATCTATACATCAAATCAGCAGTTTGCTGAATCTTATCTTTATGGAAAAGATAATCCGGATTCTTTGTATTCGAATATGAACAGGGCTTTTGACAATGCAATTGTTCTTCGGGATGAACTGAGCAGTAATGTGCTCAGTTATATGCAGATGGCACTGGACGTATTTGAAAAAGAGCAGCGTGAGATGGCGCCGCTTCTGGAATTACAGTCAGTGCTTGATGATCTTCTGGCATTCTGGGGATGCGTAGACGATTATGTGGAAGATGAAGAGTGCCGCAATATTATGAAATGCGGAAAATATGTAGAAAGGTTAGATTTATATATTCGTTTGGAGTATCACACAAAAGATATCGAGAAAGAATTCAGTAAACTTACGAATCGTCTGCATAAAACACCGATGTATTATGATGCGGCAACATTAGAAAAAATAGCAGGTATGATTCATGATAAATTATCTTGTCCAGAAAAAATGGCAGGAAGAGATCAGGAACTTCTCGATTGTCTGGGAAATATTATTGAGGTGAGATAACATGAAGTCATTACAGTTCACATACAGGATGGAGTTAAGATTCGATCAGCCTGTATGTGATCATTACTTTGCTTTGCGTTGTGTGCCGACGTCAAATGATGTACAGAAGATACAGATTACAAGTAGATATGTAAGTCCAACAGATAGCCTGGATGAAGTCATTGATGGATTTGGCAATCATAAATATGTGGGTCATTGTGCGAATAACCATATGCGGTTTGCATATGAAGTGGAGGGGACGGCTGTTGTGTCTGGAATGCAGGTGCAACGTTGTCCGCTTCATCCAATGTATAGATTTCCTTCCAGGTTTACAGAGCCTTCTGAGGAATTAAAAAAATATGGGAATTCTTTGAAAATCACATCGAAAGATCATCTGAAAGCCGCTGTGCAGATTATGGATGCAATCTATCAGGATTTTTCTTATGTTACTGGAAGTACCAATATTCATACGACAGCGGGTGAAGCATGGAAAGGGCGAAAAGGAGTCTGTCAGGACTATGCACATATTATGATTGCGTTGTGCCGTATGAAGGGGATTCCTGCCAGATATGTAAATGGACTTATGATCGGAGAAGGCTATACCCATGCCTGGGTGGAAATCTATACAGGTGAAGGATGGTATGGACTGGATCCGACGAATCATCTGCATGTAGATGATTATTATATAAAATTGGCCCATGGAAGAGATTATGGGGATTGTGTACTAGATAAGGGATTGTTTCGTGGACAGGCCTGCCAGTCACAGAAAATCTATGTAAATGTGGAGGAAATATAGATGGTCGAGACAGTAGTGTCTATGGGACTTCCGGTAGATGAACGTCTGGAAATAAAAAAGAATCGTCTGATGCCTGAAGAGACATCCGATAATATGAAAAGAATTGGGATCGTAACAGGAACGCATGGAGATGAATTGGAAGGTCAATTCGTGTGTTATGAGTTAAATCAAAGGATTCAGAAACACCCAGAATACCTGCATGGAATTGTAGATATATATCCGGCATTTAATCCCTTGGGAATTGATTCGATTACCCGGGGAATTCCCATGTTTGACCTGGATATGAACAGGATATTTCCTGGAAGCGAAGAAGGACCAATGATGGAAACAATGGTAAGTCGTCTGATGTCTGATCTAAAGGGGGCAGATATGTGCATCGATATTCATGCCAGCAATATTTATCTGGAAGAAATGCCGCAGGTAAGAATTAATGAAGAAACAGCAGATCAACTTGTACCATATGCGAGACTGCTAAATGTAGATTTTGTGTGGATACATGCGGCAGCAACGGTATTGGAGTCCACTTTGGCATATAGTTTGAATATGATCGACGTACCGACTCTGGTTGTTGAGATGGGTGTTGGTATGCGAATAACAAAAGATTATGGATATCAATTGGTGGATGGAATTTTAAATCTTATGAAAGAAATGGGAATCTGGAGCGGTCCGGTTGAATCTGTCAGAGAACCGCTGATATCTTCAGACCGGGCAATCGGATTTGTAAATGCAGATCATCCAGGTATCTATCTTCCTGATGCTAGAATTTTTGATGAAGTAATGAGAGGAGATGTGTTGGGAAGAATTGTAGATCCACTGACAGGAAGTGTGCTGGAGGAGGTTAAAGCACCAATTACAGGAAAAGTATTTACCCGGAGAGAATATCCGATTGTATACAGTGGTTCTCTTTTGAATCGGATCCTTGGAGGTGCGGAAGAATGAAAACAGAAGTCATCTATACATTGGACTCTCCATATAGGGAGAAACTGAAAGTTACGGGATATCGTTTTGGCAGCGGAAGAAAATCTGTCTGTATTGTTGGAGCGATTCGAGGAAATGAGGTACAGCAATTATATGTGTGTTCTCAATTGGTGAAAAAATTGAAAGAGCTGGAGATGCATGGTGCGATTGTATCGGATAATGAGATCATGGTAATTCTTTCTGTGAATCATCATGCCATGAATATTGGGAAACGATTCTGGGCAGTGGATAATACAGATATTAACCGTATGTTCCCAGGATATGATAAAGGTGAGACAACACAGCGAATTGCGGCGGGGGTGTTTGAATGCGTAAAAGAATACAGCTATGGAATCCAGTTCGCCAGTTTTTATCTTCCGGGAGATTTTGTACCTCATGTTCGCATGATGGAGACCGGATATCAGAATACGAGTTTGGCAACTTTGTTTGGGCTTCCGTATGTAGTGGTAAGAAAACCAAAACCTATTGATACAACGACATTGAACTATAACTGGCAAGTATGGGAGACCAGTGCTTTTTCAGTCTATACCAGTGAGACTGATGTCGTAGATGAGGAATCTGCACGTCAGGCTGTATCAGCAGTTCTGCGTTTTTTGACAAGGATGGGAATTCTAAGATATAACAGTCATAATGGCTATATTGCCAGCATCATTAAAGAAGAGGAACTAACGATTGTTAAAACTAATGCATCTGGAATCTACCGTCGTCTGAAATCGCCGGGAGAAGAGGTTCATATGGGAGATGTATTAGGAGAGATCTTAGATCCATATGAAGGGGAAGAAATATGTAAAGTGTTAGCACCGACTGACGGTATCATTTTCTTCGCGCACAAAAAACCTCTGGTCACTGAAAGTGAGATTGTATATAAGTTGATTCGAAGATTACATGAGTAAAATATAGTAACAATATAGAAAAAAGTTCTTGCAAATATTTTGAAATTCGCTATAATAATACTTGTGACTGCTGATCGTAGCAGCAGAACGCTGGAATAGCTCAGTCGGTAGAGCACTTCACTCGTAATGAAGGGGTCGTCGGTTCAAGTCCGATTTCCAGCTTAAAATAAAACTACAGCTCTTAGATTAGAGTTGTAGTTTTTCTTTTTTTTAACATAAATTTGATAGTTGTAACATAGGATTTGCATTATAATAGTATTAGGAAACAGGATAGAGACTGGAGGAATGTAAGATTAAAAAGGAAGTAAAACAAGAGATAGAGCAGATTGCTGCAGATATGGAAAAAGAAAAGTATGAACTGCGCTATCAATATGTAGTGGGAATATTAAAAGCAAAAATCAATATAATAAATGAACAATTGTCACGTGAGTATGGCAGAGAGATTATCTGGGATGTCAGCAGCAGATTGAAAAAACCTGACAGTATTCACGCAAAATTGCTCCGAAAAGATTATGAACGGAATTTTGCAGCAGCAAAGAAAAAGTTGAATGATCTGATTGGGATTCGTATCGTGTGTCTATTTCTTGATGATGTTTATAAGGTTGCAGAAATGCTTCAAAAACAGAGTGATGTAGAAGTCATTAAGATTAAGGACTACATCGAAAAGCCGAAGAAGAATGGCTATATGAGTCTTCATATGATTGTTGAGATTCCGATTTATCTCGGGGAACAGTCTGAGATAAAAAGAGCGGAGATTCAGATCCGTACGTCGGCTATGGACTTCTGGTCTGTATTGGATTATCAGTTGATTTATAAGAAGAATGTGTCTGGAGCAGAGGAAGTGGCGAAGGAATTAAAAGGGTATTCCGAAGAGATCGCTGCATTGGATAAGAAGATGATGAAGCTGCGCAATAAAATAGATAAGATATAAGAAATATGTATCAGGAGGTGCGATGTGTTGCATCTCCTGTGTTGCATTATTGGAGAACTCTTTTAATAATGTCTTGTGCACCATGTCTCCAGAATGCTGATCAGCGAATAGAGAAGCATTGCCATGATACATAGAAGAACGATGCTCATCAGGAGCCAATCCATTTTAAATACTTGACTAGAGTAGATAATCAGATATCCAAGACCATCTCTTGCTGCCAGAAATTCTCCAATAATAACACCCACCAGGCAAAGTCCGATATTTACTTTCATATTGCTGATGATCGCAGGTATTGAACTTGGAATGACAACTTTCGTTAGTGCCTGAAAACGGCTGCCCTGCAAAGTGTAGATTAATTTGATCTTTCCTGGATCTACGGTTGTAAAACTGGTATATAGACTTAAGATACTTCCAAAGATCGCCACTGACATACCTGCAACAATAATTGTCGTTTTTGTTGCGCCCAGCCATACAATGAGTAAAGGGGCCAGAGCTGATTTTGGGAGACTGTTCAGTACCACCAGATAAGGATCTAAAATTTCAGAAAGCTTACAACTAAACCATAGAGCAACTGCCACCAAGACTCCGATGGCAGTAACTAAGAGGAAGCTTATGATGGTTTCATACAGTGTGATTCCTATGTGAAGAAAAATACTTTTATCAAGCACCATATTCCAGAAGCACAGAGCAATTTTGGACGGGCTGCTGAAAATAAATGAATCAATGATTCCTATATTTGCCGTAAATTCCCAGATAAAGAGGAAACTTAGAAGAATCAAGATTCTGGAAATTCGTACAATACGCTGATGTTTTCGGTGATTTAAAAGGTATTGCTGTTGACCTTGAGATAGATCACTCATCTGTATTCAACTCCTTCCAGATTAGATTGAAATATGTTTTAAATTCTGGGGCATTACGTCTGTTTAACGGAGTGTCGGTATCCAGAGTAAAAATTAACGGTATGGTCTGTTTTATTGTTGCTGGTCGTCCGGATAGGATGATGACACGATCTGCCAATGAGATTGCTTCTGACAAATCATGGGTGACAAGAAGTGCAGATTTTCTTTCGTGGCGGATAATCTGACCAATGTCATCACCAACATTAAGGCGTGTCTGGTAATCCAGAGCAGAAAAAGGTTCATCCAGAAGTAAGATATCAGGTTCTAGCACCAAGGTACGTATTAATGCAGCTCTTTGACGCATTCCACCGGATAACTCCGAAGGACGGGAATTCTCAAATTGTTTCAGACCATACATATTGAGTAATTCATGAGCCTTTTCTTTTGTTCGGGCTGTCAGCATATGCTGTACCTCCAGACCAAGAATTACATTGTTATAGATGGTCCTCCATTCAAAAAGTTCATCATGCTGTAACATATAGCCAACATTTGTAGTACTTTCCCGCAGATATTTTCCATTAATTTTTATCAGACCTTTTTCTGGTGTCAGCAGACCGGCAATCAGGGAGAGAAGTGTAGATTTGCCACAGCCGGAAGGTCCTACTATGGATACGAATTCTCCTTTGTTTAGTGAAAAGGATATATCCGTAAGAGCGGGAGTCTCTCCTTCAAGGGTGTGGTAAGCATAGTGGATATGTTTTAATTCTAATACTTGTTCCATAGGAACCTCCTTGGATGACTATATATTATTTTATGTAAATATTGGAAATTCGTGACGGATTGACCTTGTCAGAACCGATGGAAAAAGCTATAATGCAAAAGTATAATACCACGGTCTACTATAAGGAGAAAGGATTCCTATGAATTATCAGAAAGAACTGGAAAAAACAATTCAGCGTCTGGAGAGAGAAGAGAAGGTACCGCGCTTGTTATTGCATAGCTGTTGTGCTCCATGCAGCAGTTATGTGTTGGAATATTTGAGTGATTTTTTCGAAATTACAGTATTTTATTACAATCCTAATATTTTCCCAGAGAGTGAATATACAAAACGGATTCTGGAGCAGCAGACGCTGATTGAGAAGATGAGGACCAGATATCCGGTTTCTTTCATAGCGGGGCAATACGATAAAGAGCGTTTTTATCAGATGGCTGAGGGAATGGAACATATGAAAGAAGGCGGAGTACGCTGTATGAAATGCTATGAATTGAGATTGAGAGAGACAGCTGAGATTGCCAGTCAAGGAGCTTTTGATTATTTTACAACGACTTTGAGTATTAGTCCGATGAAGAACGCAGAACGGTTAAATGAGATTGGAATGAGACTTGCAGAAGAATACGGCGTTTCTTATCTGCAGTCTGATTTTAAAAAGAGAAATGGATATAAACGTTCAATTGAATTATCAAAAGTATATGGTCTTTATAGACAGAATTATTGTGGATGTGAGTTTTCTATTCGGGAAGAAAACCGTTGAGTATAATAGTGGCAATTCATTTATGAAAATACAAAAAAGTACGAAATCATTTGATTTTATGCAAAAATATGATAAAATCGTTTACAGTATATTTTTACGAAAGGAAGAGAAATCCATATGGCACAGTTATGGGGTGGACGTTTTACAAAAGAAACGGATCAGTTAGTATATAATTTTAATGCTTCGATTTCATTTGATAAGAGATTCTATGCGCAGGATATCAAGGGCAGTATTGCGCACGTCATGATGCTTGCAAAGCAGGGGATTCTAACAGATAATGAGAAAGAGCAGATCATCGCAGGCCTGGAAGGAATCTTAAGTGATGTAGAGAATGGAAAGCTTGATATCTCGGAGAAATATGAGGATATTCATAGTTTTGTTGAAGCAACATTGATCGATCGGATCGGGGAACCGGGTAAGAAGCTGCATACCGGAAGAAGCCGGAATGATCAGGTGGCTTTAGATATGAAACTTTATACAAGAGATGAGGTTCATCTCCTGGACAGTCTGGTGAAAGAATTGTTACATGCAATTCTTGCAATTATGGAAGAAAATACAGATACATATATGCCGGGATTTACACATCTTCAGAAAGCACAGCCGATTACACTGGCGCATCATATGGGTGCTTATTTTGAAATGTTCAAAAGAGACCATGAACGGCTGAGAGATATCTATAAGCGTATGAATACGTGTCCGTTGGGCTCGGGAGCGCTGGCTGGAACGACATATCCGCTGGATCGTGAATATACTGCAAGTCTGTTAGGATTTGACGGACCGACGCTCAATAGTATGGACGGCGTTTCTGACAGAGATTATTTATTGGAATTATTATCCGCATTATCTATTATTATGATGCATTTAAGTAGATTCTCGGAAGAAGTGATTATCTGGAATTCCAACGAATATAAATTTGTTGAGATTGATGATGCATACAGCACCGGAAGCAGTATCATGCCACAGAAAAAAAATCCGGATATTGCGGAGCTTGTCCGTGGTAAGACCGGCAGAGTATACGGAGCTCTGAATGCGTTACTTACAACGATGAAGGGGATCCCACTTGCATACAACAAAGATATGCAGGAGGATAAGGAGTGGGCTTTTGATGCAATTGATACCGCTAAGGGATGTCTGACTCTGTTCACGGGAATGCTTCGGACGATGCAGTTTAACAAGGATCGAATGAAAGACAGTGCAAGGCATGGGTTTACCAATGCAACGGACGCTGCTGATTATCTGGTGAATCATGGGGTTGCGTTTAGAGACGCGCATGGGATCGTAGGGCAGCTGGTATTATTGTGCCTGGAGAAAAAGATTGCGTTAGACGAGCTTTCGCTGGAAGAATATAAAAAGATATCTCCGGTATTTGAGGAAGATATCTATGATGCGATTAGTCTGGAAACTTGTGTAAATAAACGAATTACTATTGGTGCACCAGGTAAGAGTGCAATGGATGAAGTGATTGATGTATATAAGAAATATATGGATGAATACTAAGAGAAGGAGAGAGTGAAGATGGAAAAGAAACTAAGAGTAGGTATTTTAGGAGCAACAGGAATGGTTGGACAGCGTTTTATTTCATTGCTTGAAGATCATCCTTGGTTTGAAGTTGTAACAGTGGCTGCCAGTCCACGTTCTGCAGGAAAGACTTATGAAGAGGCTGTAGGAGGACGCTGGAAAATGGATACTCCGATGCCGGAGGCTGTTAAAAATCTAATTGTATTAAATGTGAATGAAGTAGAGAAGGTTGCTGAAACAGTAGACTTTGTGTTCAGTGCAGTAGATATGACAAAAGATGAAATTCGTGCGATTGAAGAAGCGTATGCAAAGACTGAGACACCAGTCGTATCAAATAACAGTGCACATCGCTGGACACCGGATGTACCAATGGTAATTCCAGAGATCAATATTGAGCATTTTGGTCTGATCGAGACACAGAAAAAACGCCTTGGAACAACACGCGGATTCATTGCGGTAAAACCAAATTGTTCTATCCAAAGCTATACTCCTTGTCTGGCAGCATGGAAAGAATTTGGACCAAAAGAAGTTGTTGCAACCACTTATCAGGCAATCTCTGGTGCAGGTAAGACATTTAAGGACTGGCCGGAAATGGTAGAGAATATCATTCCATATATCGGTGGAGAGGAAGAAAAGAGTGAGCAGGAACCACTCCGTGTACTTGGAACATTAGAAGACGGTCAGATTACATTGGCAAAAGAACCAAAGATTACTTGTCAGTGTCTGCGTGTACCGGTATTAAATGGACATACAGCAGCTGTATTCATTAACTTTGAAAAGAAACCTACCAAAGAGCAGTTAATCGAAAAATTAGAGAGCTTCAAAGGATTCCCACAGGAAGCAGAGCTTCCAAGTGCTCCAAAGCAGTTCATCCAGTATCTGGAAGAGGATAATCGTCCACAGGTAAAGATGGATGTAGATTATGAAAATGGTATGGGTGTGTCTATCGGACGTCTGAGAGAAGACAGCATCTATGATTATAAGTTTGTCGGACTTTCTCACAATACCGTACGCGGTGCAGCAGGCGGAGCAGTGCTGTGCGCAGAATCCCTGACAGCCAAAGGATACATTCAGGCGAAGTAGGAATTTAGATTAGTTAGTTGGTAATTGGGTGTGTACGGCGCAAGGGAGCTGGATAGGCTGGTCTGTTTCCGGTATCCTTCGCTGAGAATCCATAACAGAAAAAAGAGTTGCAATTTCGTGACCGGACTGATTCACCGAGAAATTTGGATAATTTCTCGATTCAGCAGTCCTTTCGAATTTGGCTGGATGTCAAATTCTCACACGGAATTGCAACTCTTTTTTATGTAACGGATTCTATCGCTTGGCTAGACGGAAACAGACCATCCCATCCATCCTCTCGCCGTACACACCCAATTACCAACTAACTAATCTAAATTCCCATTTCATTCTTCCTTTTGTGATGGTGAAGTGTTAAAATAAAAAAAGATGTTATAGTGAAAAATGCGAGGTATGCAGATATGGACAAAGAGATATACAATTATACGCAAAACAGAGAATTATCCTGGCTTCGGTTTGATCAGAGAGTCCTGGAGGAAGCACAGGATCCAACGGTTCCGCTTTTGGAAAGAATGAAATTTGTTGCAATATTTACCAGTAATTTGGATGAATTTTTTATGATTCGTGTCGGAAGTTTATTTGATATGGCACAGACAGATGCGAATAATAAGGACAGCCGTACTGGTATGACGCCTAAAGAACAATTGGAAAAGATTTATGAGACAGTTGCACCTCTTTATAAAGAACGGGATAAGACATATGCGGAGATTAAGAAGCAATTGTCGCCGTATGGAATTTGTGGTCTGGATTTTAAAGAATTAGAACAGTCTGAGAAGAAATATGTGAAAAAGTATTTTAAAGAGCAAGTTCTGCCGATTTTGTCTCCGCAGATTGTGGATGCGAATCATCCGTTCCCACATTTGTTAAATAAAGCCATCTATGTTACGGCAAATTTAAAGCATAAGGAATCAGAAAAAGGGAAGACGACTCTTGGAATCGTTCCGGTTCCACAGTTCGTATCAGATATTTTGGTTTTGCCTGGGCATGATATCCGTTATATTCGCATGGAAAAGGTAATCATGGAATATTTGAATCTTGTCTTTGAACAGTATGAGGTGTCGGATGCCAATTATATTTGTGTTACAAGAAATGCAGATGTATCACCGGATGATGAGGCGCTGGAGGTTAATGATGATTTCAGGCTGCTGATGAAAGAGACTCTTCATAAACGCCGCAAAATGGCGGTTGTACGATTAGAAATCGCCGAGAAACTGACTGGGGATATGGAGAAGTATTTCTGCGAAAAATTTAACATTACACCGGCACAGATCTTTCGTACCAAGATGCCAATGAAATTGGATTATATTTTTTCGATTGCAGGAAATCTTCCAGAGTCTATGAAACGGTCTTTGACATACACGCCATTTTCTCCGCAGAATTCAGCTCATGTGCAGGATGGAAGTGTGATGAAGCAGGTAAAGAAAAGGGATATCCTTTTGTTTTATCCTTATGAGAGCATGAATCCTTTCTTGAAATTGATTAAAGAAGCTTCCGTGGATCCAAATGTTTTGACGATTAAGATTACAATTTATCGTCTGGCCAAGAAAGCTCGTCTGGTAGAATATCTGTGTGCAGCGGCAGAAAATGGAAAAGAAGTCACTGTATTGATTGAATTGCGGGCGAGATTTGATGAGCAGAATAATATTGATTGGTCGGAGCGTCTGGAAGAAGCAGGATGTCGGGTCATCTATGGATTTGAGGGATATAAGGTACATTCTAAGATCTGTCTTATTACTTACCGGAACCGTAATGAGATACAGTATATTACACAGATTGGAACTGGTAATTATAACGAGAAAACTGCGACTATGTATACAGATCTGTCTTTGATGACTGCAAATCAGGCAATAGGAAGAGATGCTGCTGAATTTTTCAAGAATATGTCCATAGGTAATCTAAATGGAAACTATGATTATCTGATCGTGTCACCTACAAGTCTGAAGCAGAAAATATTATATTTGATGGATGAGCAGATTAAAAAAGGAAACAATGGACGAATTATTATGAAGATGAATTCTCTTACGGATGTAGATTTTATCCGTAAGGTTTCTGAAGCGTCAAAGGCTGGTGTGAAAGTCGACTTGATTGTCAGAGGAATATGCTGTATACTTCCAGGAGTACCAGGCTATACAGATAATCTGAGAGTAATGAGCGTGGTGGGAAGATTTTTGGAACATCCGCGTATTTTTAGTTTTGGTACGGGGGCAAATCAAAAGATATATATTGGTTCGGCAGATATGATGACGAGAAATACGGAGAAGCGAGTAGAAGTCGCCTGCCCTGTATTGGATGATAATATAAAAAGCCAGATCAACCATTATCTGAAAGTGATGCTTGGTGATAATATCAAGGCCAGAGTCTTACAGAGCAACGGAGCTTTTGTAAAGAAGAAAGCATCAGAGCCAATGATTGATTCACAGGCTGTCTTTATGGAAGAGGCAATCCATGCCAAGAAGGAGACGCCAGAGCAGGAAAATGGACTGGGCAGATGGTTGAAAGGGCTCTTGAAAAGATAAGGAGTTTTGATAAGATTTATGGGGAAATCACTGTATATTGCAGAGAAACCGAGTGTGGCACAGGAATTTGCCAAGGCACTGAAGATAAAGACTAGAAGACAAGACGGATACCTGGAGTCAGACGAGGCAATTGTTACCTGGTGTGTAGGACATCTGGTAACAATGAGCTACCCAGAAGAGTATGATCCGAATTTGAAAAGGTGGAGTTTGGAAACTCTGCCTTTTATACCAAAGGAGTTTAAATATGAAGTCATTCCGGCAGTGTCCAGGCAATATAAGATTGTTGCAGGACTTCTTAACCGAGAAGATGTTGACGTGATCTATGTATGTACTGACTCTGGACGAGAGGGAGAATATATCTATCGTCTGGTGGAGCAGCAGGCAGGAGTGCATGGAAAGGAACGGCGCCGTGTCTGGATTGATTCTCAGACAGAAGAAGAGATTTTAAGAGGTATTCGGGAAGCAAAAGATCTGAAGGAATATGACAATCTGTCTGCATCAGCTTATTTGAGAGCGAAAGAAGATTATTTGATGGGAATTAATTTTTCTCGCCTTTTGACATTAAAGTATGGCAACAGTATTTCTAATTATTTGAACACAAAGTATTCTGTGATTTCTGTGGGAAGAGTGATGACTTGTGTGTTGGGAATGGTTGTACGACGGGAGAGAGAGATTCGGGAATTCGTAGAAACGCCTTTCTATCGTGTGCTCAGTACTATCGGTGATCAGGAACAAAGTTTTGAAGGTGAATGGAGAGCGGTCAAAGGGTCTCGTTGGTTTGAGTCTTTCGACTTGTATAAAGAGAATGGATTTAAAGAACGGGAAAAAGCAGAGGATCTGATTACATATTTGAGTGATGAGAAACCTATGCAGTGTCAGATTGTATCCATTGAAAAGAAAAAAGAGAAGAAGAATCCGCCTTTGCTTTTTAATCTGGCAGAGCTACAGAATGAATGCTCTAAGCGTTTTAAGATTAGTCCGGATGAGACACTTCGAATCGTACAGGAATTATATGAAAAGAAACTCGTGACTTATCCCAGAACGGATGCGCGAGTGCTGTCTACAGCCGTGGCAAAGGAAATTCATAAGAATCTGAATGGTCTGATGAAGTATCAGCCTGTGGTGCCATATCTTCAAGATATTGTTGCATTGGGAAGTCATAAGGGGTTAGAAAAAACTCGTTATGTGAATGATAAGCAGATTACAGATCATTATGCGATTATTCCGACGGGACAGGGATTGAATGTGTTAGGTACACTGTCTCATCTGTCATGTCAGGTCTATGATTTGATTGTAAGGAGATTCCTGAGTATATTCTATCCTCCGGCGATTTATCAGAAAGTAGCAATTGTGACCAAGATGAAGAAGGAATCCTTTTTTTCAAATTTTAAAGTGCTTGCAGAAGAAGGTTACTTAAAGGTTGCAGGAATTCCGGGACAGAAGAAAACTATTACATCGGATGACGGGCAGGATGAGGAAAAAGATACAGATGCTTCCTTTTTTCAAAAAATACAATCTTTGCGAAAAGGAATGATTTTAGAAGTGCAATCGCTGGATATTAAGGAAGGAAAGACTTCACCTCCGAAACGTTATAATTCTGGTTCTTTGATCCTGGCCATGGAGAATGCAGGACAACTGATTGAAGATGAAGAATTGCGGGCTCAGATTAAGGGAAGTGGTATTGGAACCAGTGCAACACGAGGAGAGATACTTAAGAAGCTGTTCCATAATAAATATCTGGCTTTGAATAAGAAGACGCAGATTGTGACGCCAACGATGCTTGGAGAAATGATCTATGATGTGGTGGATCATTCTATCAAATCTCTTTTAAATCCAGAATTGACTGCGAGCTGGGAAAAGGGATTGAATTATGTTGCAGAAGGCGAGATTACGCCAGATGAATATATGCGTAAACTGGATCATTTTATTGTAAGTAGGACGCAAGGAGTTAAAGAGCTTTATAATCAGAATCAGTTACGCGCCTGTTATGATAAAACAGCACAATTTTATAAAAAATCTAATCAAGGGCGAAAATATTCAAATAAAAAGTAAAATAAATAAAGGAGTTAGAATCATATGAAAGAATTGACAGTAGCGGAATTGTATACGTTGGATGAGACTATTGCAAAAGATATTTTTGAGGGAGTGACCTATCCTTGGGAAGTTCTTCCGAAAATCAGTGCATTTATTCTAAAGTTGGGAGAGACATTGCCGGAGGAGGACTATGATAAAATAGGTGATGATGTGTGGATTGCTAAGTCTGCCAAAGTGTTTGAATCAGCTTACATACATGGACCTGCGATTATTGGCAAAAATGCTGAGGTAAGACATTGTGCATTTATTCGTGGGAATGCTATCATAGGGGAAGGTGCTGTTGTTGGTAATTCCACGGAGTTAAAAAATGTGATTTTATTCAATAAAGTACAGGTCCCTCATTACAATTATGTTGGTGATTCCATTTTGGGATATAAAGCTCATATGGGAGCAGGATCTATCACATCTAATGTTAAGTCAGATAAAAAACTGGTCGTGGTTAAAACACCAGAAGAGAATATTGAGACAGGAATCAAGAAATTTGGTGCAATGCTTGGCGATGAGGTGGAGGTTGGATGTGGAACTGTTTTGAATCCTGGAAGTGTGGTAGGAAACCATTCCAATATCTATCCGCTTTCAAGTGTCAGAGGCTATGTGCCGGCAAATAGTATCTATAAAAGACAAGGAGAGATAGTAGAAAAGAGATAGAGAAAGGAGAATGTATTATGAATAAAATAGGTTTTATTGGCGTTGGCATTATGGGAAAATCTATGGTGCGTAATCTCATGAAGGCGGGATTTGAACTTCATATTTATGCCAGAAATAAAGAAAAGGTAAAGGATGTAATCAGTGAAGGGGCAAATTTCCATGAGTCGATTCAGGATTGTGTAAAAGATTGTGAAGCAGTAATTACAATTGTAGGCTTTCCAAAGGATGTTGAGGAAGTATACTTTGAGGAAGGAAATATTCTGGATAGTGCAGAGTCAGGAGCATATCTGATTGATATGACGACAACAAGTCCGATGCTTGCTGAGAAGATATATAAAGAGGGGACAGAAAAGGGGTATCACGTACTTGATGCACCTGTGACTGGTGGAGATACAGGGGCAAAGGCAGGAACTCTTTCTATATTGGTTGGCGGTCTGAAAGAGGATTTTGAAAAATGTATGCCATTATTCCAGGCAATGGGAACAAATATAAATTATCAAGGAAATGCAGGATGTGGACAGCATGCCAAACTTGCTAATCAGATTATGATTGCAGGAACTTTGTCTGGCGTCTGTGAGGCTCTGACTTATGCAAAAGCAAAAGGATTAGATCCACAAGTATTTCTGGATTCGGTATCTACAGGAGCTGCAGGAAGTAAGCAGTTAGATATATTCGGGCCAAAGATTCTGGCAGGAGATTATGAACCAGGTTTTTTTCTGAAACATTTTGTAAAGGATATGAAACTTGCGCTTACTGAGGCTAATATGAGCGAACTGAGTTTGGAAGTGTTGAGTCTCGTGCTTGCAAACTATGAAGAATTAGAGGCTGCCGGCTACGGCAATCTTGGAACGCAGGCTCTTATGAAATACTATGCAGAAGCGGGAGAAGAATGATAATTTCTTGTATATGGTGAAAAAATGTAGTACGATAGGAAGGACTCATAGAAAGGAGAGTAGTATATGTTAGATGATAACTATGTAACATTTGAGATTGGAAAAGCAAAACATATTGCATTGGTCGCACATGATGGTAAGAAAAAAGAACTGGTAGAGTGGTGTGATAAGAATAAGGAGATCTTAAAAGGACATTTCTTATGTGGAACAGGAACGACTGCAAGATTAATATCTGAGAAGACAGGACTTCCAGTAAAAGGATATAATAGTGGTCCCCTTGGAGGTGATCAGCAGATTGGTGCAAAGATTGTAGAAGGGCAGATTGATTTTATGATCTTTTTGTGGGATCCACTGGAAGCTCAGCCACATGACCCAGATGTAAAAGCATTACTGCGTATTGCGGTTGTATATGACATTCCGGTTGCGAATAATCTGGCAACGGCAGATTTTATGTTGAGTTCTAAATATATGAATGGTGTATACAGCAGAAAAGTAGAGAATTTTAATAAGACTGTTCAGGAACGTGTGGAGAAAATGAAATAAACAGAGCATTCTTTCATTGACATATAATAGACTATATGATAAACTACTTTCAGGTTAAACTTTAATACGTTAAAGTGTTGCGGTTTAAAGCAACAAAAAGGGAATGAAAGTTGAGGAGAAGCATATGGTTATTAAAGTGTTATTGCTTATTGTTTTCTTTGCCGTTATGGTTTCGGTAGGAATTTATTCAAGAAAGCATGCAACGAGTGTGGATGGTTATGTATTAGGAGGACGTTCTGTAGGGCCGTGGCTTACGGCATTTGCATATGGAACTTCTTATTTTTCAGCGGTTGTATTCGTTGGATATGCCGGACAGTTTGGATGGAAATATGGTCTTGCTTCCACTTGGATCGGTTTGGGAAATGCAATCATTGGAAGTCTTTTGGCATGGGTTGTCTTAGGAAGACGTACCAAAGTTATGACGCAACATTTGAATTCCAAGACAATGCCGGATTTCTTTGGAGTGAGATTTGACAGTAAGGCGCTTAAGATCACAGCATCAGCAATCGTATTTATCTTTCTGGTTCCATATACTGCATCTGTATATAATGGATTATCTAGATTATTCGGGATGGCGTTTAATATTCCTTATACATATTGTGTGCTTGTAATGGCTGTATTTACTGGAATTTATGTTATTCTTGGTGGTTATATGGCAACAGCTATCAATGATTTTATCCAGGGAATTATTATGCTTGGCGGTATCATTGCTGTTATTGCAGCTGTTTTAATTGGAAAGGGCGGATTTATTGCAGCAATCCGTCAGATGGCAGAGATCCCAAGTGATGTGCCGGTTACGATGGGACAGCCAGGTGCATTTACTTCTTTCTTTGGACCAGATCCGCTGAATCTTCTGGGAGTTGTTATTCTGACATCTCTTGGTACATGGGGACTTCCACAGATGGTCGGCAAATTCTACGCAATCAAAGATGAGAAATCTATCAACACAGGTACAGTTATTTCCACTTTATTTGCTGTTGTCATCTCTGGTGGATGTTATTTCCTCGGCGGATTTGGAAGATTATTCGATAATCCAACCATTTATGCAGAAGACGGAAGTATGATCTACGATGGAATTATTCCATATATGCTGTCAACGCTACCGGATATTTTGATTGGTATTGTTGTAGTATTGGTGTTATCTGCATCCATGTCGACTCTGGCATCATTGGTGCTGACGTCTAGTTCTACATTGACGCTTGATTTTCTGAAAGGTAATGTGATGAAAGATATGGACGAAAAGAAACAAGTACGTATAATGCAGGTATTGGTTGTATTCTTCATTGTATTATCTGTAGTAATCGCATTGGATCCACCGACCTTTATTGCTCAGCTTATGGGTATCTCCTGGGGAGCACTTGCCGGAGCATTTCTGGCACCATTTATGTATGGATTATATTGGAAAGGCGTTACAAAAGCTGCGGTATGGGCAAGCTTTGCATCAGGTGTTGGAATCACAGTTTCCAACATGTTCTTGCATTATATTGCATCCCCAATCAATGCAGGTGCAATTGCAATGATTGTTGGTTTGATTATTGTACCAATTGTTAGTCTGATCACACCAAAGATGAACAAAAAGCAAGTGGATGACATATTTGAATGTTATGAAGAGAAAGTAACCATTACAAAAAAGCGTTCTTTGGAGGTAAATTAGAAGCGATTCTCGTCTGATTCCAGATGAAGAAAAATGAAATGACATAATATTAAAATACATCAAGGAAAGTGATTAAAATTATCACTTTCCTTTTTTGTTGACATATGTTAGGATAGGTTATGATTAAAATAAAACAATTAAATTGATGAATTTTATTCGAATTGTCATAGAAAGAGAGGTATTTGTATGAAAAATTGTAAGAAATATGAAAGAACATATTTTATGCCACCGGAGGTTACTTATGATTGGGTGAAAAAAGAATATATTGAGAAACCGCCGATTTGGTGTAGTGTGGATCTGAGAGATGGAAATCAGGCATTAATTGAACCAATGAGTTTGGATGAGAAGCTGGAATTTTTCCAGATGCTGGTGGAAATAGGATTTAAAGAAATTGAAGTTGGTTTTCCGGCAGCATCTGAGACGGAATACCAATTCATGAGAACCTTGATTGAAAAGAATATGATTCCGGATGATGTTACAGTACAGGTATTGACTCAGGCAAGAGAACATATTATTAAGAAGACATTTGAGGCAGTGAAAGGCGCACCACACGCAGTGATCCATTTATATAATTCTACATCTGTTGCACAGAGAGAGCAGGTATTTAGAAAGAGTAAAGAAGAGATCAAGAAGATTGCGATTGATGGAGCGGAATTGCTTCTGAAGTTGGCGTCTGAGACGGATGGGAATTTCACATTCCAGTATAGTCCGGAAAGTTTCCCAGGAACGGAAGTGGATTATGCGGTTGAGGTATGTAATGCAGTCTTGGATGTATGGAAACCAACAGCAGATAATAAAGCAATTATCAATATTCCAACAACCGTAGAAAATGCAATGCCACATGTATTCGCCTGCCAGCTGGAATATGTTAATAAGCACCTGAAATATAGAGATAACGTTATCTTATGTTTACACCCTCACAATGACAGGGGATGTGGTGTGGCAACGGCAGAACTTGGAGTTCTGGCAGGAGCTGACCGTATTGAAGGTACTTTATTTGGAAATGGAGAGCGTACCGGTAATGTAGATATTGTTACAATGGGAATGAATATGTATTCTCATGGTGTGGATCCGGGACTTGATTTTTCAAATATGCAGAAGATTAGAGAGACTTATGAGCGTTTGACAAGAATGCATGTATATGAGCGTCAGCCATATGCTGGAGATTTGGTATTTACAGCATTTTCAGGATCTCATCAAGATGCAATTGCTAAAGGTATGACTTGGAGAGAAGAGAAACAGTGTGATACATGGACAGTTCCATATCTGCCGATTGATCCGCAGGATGTTGGAAGAAAGTATGATTCTGATGTTATTCGTATCAATAGTCAGTCTGGCAAGGGCGGTGTCAATTATATCCTGAAGCAAAGTCATGGTATCAATCTGCCACAGAAGATGAGAGAAGAAGTTGGATATCTCGTAAAAGATGTATCTGACAAGGCACACAAAGAACTTACACCTGAATGGGTATATCAGATTTTTGCAGATAATTATATTAATACAAAAAGTATCTTCCATGTGGATGAATGTCATTTTAAACAGGTAGATGGAATTACGGCAGAAGTGACAATTAATCATGCCGGTGAGAGTAGAGTGATTACTGCCAATGGTAATGGACGTCTGGATGCTGTCAGCAACGCGATTAAGCAGTATTTTAACATTAGTTATGAACTTACATTTTATGAGGAGCATTCACTCACTAAAGGATCTTCTTCTAAGGCAGTAGCATATGTTGGAATTATCTGTAAAGGCAAGACTTTCTGGGGCGTTGGCATTGATGCAGATATTATCCGTGCTTCCATTGAGGCATTAATTGTAGCTGTTAATAAGATAGAAGAACTGGGATCTGCTGATCCATGTAAAGATGCCAGAATGATTGAAATCATGAATTATATTCAGGCCAATTATATTGACATTACTTTGGATGATCTGGCAGAAAAATTCTATCTCTCCAAACCATATATTTCTAAATATATCAAAGAGAAGTCTGGAATGACATTTGGAGAGCTGGTTAAGAAGATCCGAATGAAAAAGGCAAAAGCACTTTTGAAGAGCAGCAATATGACGGTAGAGAATATTGCCTTGTCGGTTGGTTACCAGAATGTTGAGCATTTTAATCGAATGTTTAAGAAAGCTTATAACATGACACCAATGCAGTTCAGAAATCAGAAGTAGATGGTAATTTAGTTGAGTTAGTTGGTAATTGGGTGTGTACGGCGCAAGGGAGTTGGATAGGCTGGTCTGTATCCGGTATCCTTCGCTGAGAATCCATAACAGAAAAAAGAGTTGCAATTTCGTGACCGGACTGATTCACCGAGAAATTTGGGATAATTTCTCGATTCAGCAGTCCTTTCGAATTTGGCTGGATGCCAAATTCTCACACGGAATTGCAACTCTTTTTTATGTAACGGATTCTATCGCTTGGCTGGACGGATACAGACCAGCTTATCCAACTCCCTTGCGCCTGACATTCCCAATTACTGAACGAACTCATCTGGACGAATTCCTGGCGCGAAGCGCAATGGGGAGCGATGTTTTTATACTATTCATCATTATTTCAATGAAAGAATCAGTTAGTTATTCTGCCAGTTTTTTGACAATATCATTACTGATATCTTTCCTTCTGCATGACGCGCAGGAATTCTCCCAGATGAGGAAGTTGCGGATTTGGGGGATGTCAGGCGAGAAGATGGATGGGATGGTTGCCGTTCGTTGGACAAGCGTTAGAATCCGTTACAGGAAAAGAAGCAGATATTTTGTGCGAAGATTTGGCTTCAAGCCAGATCTGAGAAGGCTGCTGAACCTCGAAATCATCAAAATTTCGGGGTGAATCAGCCTGGTCACAAAATATCTGCTTCTTTTCCTGTTATGGATTCTTAGCGAAGGACTCCGCAATGGCAACCATCCCATCCATCCTCTCGCCGTACACACCCAATTATCGACTAACTCAACTAAATTCCCATTTCATAAAGAATTGATAGGATTCATCTACAGTGTATGTTATAATAAATACAAAAAGGGACACGGCAAATTCAATTGGGGACGGAGGAAAATGAAAAAACCCCCGTCCCCAATTGAATTTTTTGTAACAAAATGTCGAATTCCGACTCTTATTATAGAGGAGGTGGCAGGGATGGAGGATTTTGTGGAGGTATACATGGGATATATGAAGGATGTGTATTTTTTTACTCAAACTGAGTGGCAGTCCGGATCTTGCGGAAGAATTGACTCAGGCCACTTTTGTAGCTGCGTTTGAACATTTGGATCAGTTTCAGGGAAGGTGTAAGATGTCGGTTTGGCTATGTCAGATTGTGAAGAACCAGTATTATGCGTATTGTAGGAAGAGCATGCATTTTACAGGAGAGGAGGTTCCGAAGAATTATGAGTCTAAAGAAAATATGGAAGAGGATATTATAAAGAGGGAAGAGCATCTGAAAGAATGTAGTGAATGTAGAAAGTATATGAATCGGATGAAGCAGGAATTGTTCGTGAGAGAAGAAATGGGAGACTATCTTGAGGAAGAAAAACTTCTAAGAAATAAAAAAAGAGGTTAAGGCTGATTTTATGGCGAAAGTAGTTCAATTTGATATTCCTGCAAATCTGATGATCTTTCTTGCAATATTCTATCGTAATGTATCCTTCTATCGCATAGGACTTTGCATGAATATTTTTGGATGGACAACAGAGAAAAAAAGGAAATGCGGATCCGGTGGCGTGGGTAATGTCGGCTGTTTCTATTGCCTTAAAGGTTGGGATCTCGTGTGTGTGGAATTGTAGGTATTGCAATGTTACTTATAAGATAATATGGGGAACAAGGAGAGGGAAAGAATGAAGAAAAGACTGTCACTTGATCGAAAGTATCTGCTTGTTACAGGAATCATAATGCAGATCATATTGCTTCTTCCGTGGATTTCGCTTGGAGGAAAAAGATATAATACATATGCATATTTATTTCGTTTGCATGCATCTGAAGATATGCAGACAGTAATGCGGGCGGATTTTGCATCAATCGGGGAAGGCTGGATGGACTGGACGGATATCCAATCCATGATGTTTGTGTTTATTGGGCAGCTGCTTCTCTTAGTTGTGCTACAGATTTTGGGGATTATAAGCATTTTACAGGTGTTCTCGAATAAGAAGAAGGGACTTGTGTCGGGCGTGTGTCTGGTGATCTGCGCTGCAAATCTTTTCAGCATAACAAGTGGCCCTACTTTTTATATGGATAGTTGGTTTGCTAAGTTGTATCTCCTTATTATGCTGATACTTCAGGGAATCAATCTCATTGGGTATCGTATGATAGATTCATGGGTGGAAGCGACCGAAGAGATGCGCCGGATTAAAGAGCATGAACGACAGGTAAAAAAAGAGCGGAAAGAACGGCTTGTATTTGAAGGGAAGTACTCCGCGTTATTTTATCAGGTTGTATGGAAGAATTTTAAGAGCAATTGGGCGACTTATCGTATCTTTGTGCTGGTAGATACTGTGTCGATTAGTTTTATTTTTGCAGGTATGGGGATGCGAGAAATGTTATCTGGGATGCAGGGAGTGGAAAATCTCCTTACCGGACAGGGACTTGGCGCAATCCTCCTAAATTTTCTTGCATCGGCAATCATAATATCCATTTTCCTGATAGTATCTGTTTTGATGTTTTACCTGAAAAATCATATGAGTAGCTATTCATTATTTCAGAATCTTGGAATTCGAAGCAAAACACTGTATTTGTTTATAGGAACAGAATTGGCAGTATGCATGATACTGGCATTGATTGGTGGATGCATCTTGGGAAATGTGATTCTGTTTGTATGCCGTATCGCAATTCGGAATGGATTTGACGGGGCAATTCTGTTGGAAAACATTACGGTTAAGAGTTATTTGTTGACACTATTGGTCAGTTTTCTAGTCTATCTGATATCTGCCATGGCAACTCATGATGTTTATTATGAGACGGGTGGAACTTCTGCGAGATATAAAGCTGTACAGAAAGAAAAGATGCCTGGCATTTTGAGTCCTTTATTCATGATATTTGGAGCAGGAGTCATTGTGTTTTCTGTTTATGGATTTTTTCAGAGAGAACATGCAGAAGGAATGGTGTATATTGTATTTTTCCTGATTGGGTTATATTTATTTATGCGACATTGCTGGAATATGTATTTGCGCTTGAGAAAAAAGAAGAATTCAATTTATTTGGGAAGTATATTAAAGAAGAATTATTTTTATCATCATTTTAAGACGGCATATCGGTATTTATTTTTATTTACGATATTACATATCTGCGTGCTTTTTGTGTTTTCGCGTGAAGTAACCACATCTCTGATTGAAGAAGAACCAGAGATAATGTTCCCATATGATTATGTGTGTATGGCGATTGAAGATGATATGCCTATATTTGAAGAGATAAAAAATGAGAATCAGGCGGAAGTGTTAAGTTATCCAATGGTTCGAGTCAGTAACGCAGATAATTCTACAGATATCAACGGTGCAATGGAGTGTATCCAGCCTCAGGGACAACATATCGGAATCTCAGAGTCTACCTATCGAAAATTGTGCGAGAACATAGGAGAAAAGCCAAAACAACTGAATCTTGCAGAAGATGGAAGTGAAATATATGTCATCTATCAGGAAGATAAAAGTGTGAGAGCACATCCGATTGATTATTATATGGGGACGAAGACTCCTTATCTTCATATTGGACAGCCATTGATAGCTTATGATTATGTTAAACGAGAGAAATTATTTCAACCACGTAAAGTAATTGGAATGGAGCGAACCAGCCTTATCGGCAATTTGAGACAGGGTGAACATGAGAATATTGTTGTTTTCTCAGATGGATATTTCGCAGAAGTTGAGGATATGTGGAAAACTACGATATACTGGAATGGTGAGCAGATCAGCGAGGAAGAAGCAATAGAAGATGTGACGATCCATCACTGGCCGGATCAGCTTGTTTTAATAAATATGGCAGATGATCAGAAACAAGATGTGGAAGAAAAACTGCAAATATTTGAGGATAATCATTTGTTTGATAATTCTTTTGACAGTGAGGTGCAGTCATGGTACTCAAAAACTACTCTCATTGATCAGATAAAGTCCGAACGATTTATGAATATTGCAGTCAGTATGTTTATCATGATAATTATGGCAATCGTAAGTTTGCTCCTTCTCTACATGAAAGTAGAGTCTGAGATGGATGAGAAGAAGAGACAACAAGAATTTCTTGAGTGCATGGGTATGCGAAAAAGAGAACGCTTACAAATCATTAAGTCAGAATTGGGGTTCTACTTTTGGGTACCTATGACAATATCGATTATTTCGATTATAGTATTTACGGCAATAACGTGGAAACTGAGATTATTTTCACAGACTGACTGTATTGCATATTCCAAAGTATTGACAATTATTTTCCTTATTTATACAGCGGTAGAATTACTAGGGATGAAGTGCCTGGAGTATTATATCATAAGAAAAGTGGAGGGCAGCCATGGAAACAATCATTAGAACTGAAAAGATATATAGAAGTTATTCAAAAACTGGCAGCAAGAAAGAACAGCCAGATGATATCCGGGTCTTAAAAGGGATTGACCTAGAGGTAGAAAAGGGAGAGTTTGTTGGAATTATGGGAAAATCCGGCTGTGGAAAGACTACGTTGATTAAAGTGTTGGGATTAATTGATGAACCAACAAAGGGAACCATATATTTTAAAGAAAAGGACATCGATAAACTATGGAAAGACGAATTAGCAGATATCCGACGCAGAGAAATTGGGTTCGTATTTCAGGATTTTTATTTGATGGATAGTCTGTCCGTAAAAGAGAATATCATGCTTCCGATGATTCTTGATAAAGCAGAAGCTGAATCATGCATCGAAAGAGCGGAAATCCTGGCAGAACAATTCGGCCTTACCCATCTTCTTAACAAAAATCCATACGAATTGTCAGGTGGAGAGAAACAAAGAGCAGCAATCTGCCGGGCACTTCTAAATAATCCCGAATTAATCTTAGCCGATGAGCCTACCGGAAATCTCGACTCAAAATCCGGGAAAATCGTTGTAGATGAATTCATAAAAATCAATGAAGTTATGAAAAAGACCATCATTATGGTCACGCATGACCCACAGATGGCAAGCAAATGCAAAAGAATCATATTTTTAAAAGATGGGATTGTGCTGGAAGATCTAAGACGTATTGGAAGCTGCGAAGAATTCTATCATAAAGTGTTAGAAAGAATGGCAGAATTGTAAATTGGGTACAGGGCATATGACGAATGGGTACACCACATTTTTTAATAGGGGACGTAGTAAAATGCAATTTTACTACGTCCCCTATTAATTAAATTGCTCTAGTATATTCTTTTAACCATTCTCTTTCTTCGTCTGTCAGATGTGGTCCGATTTTTTCATATACTTCTTTGTGGTAGTTGTTCAGCCATTCTTTTTCATCTCTGCTCATTTCATCAGGATCAATTCCGTCCAGGTCGATTGGAGCGAATGTGATAGTTTCGAAGTGCATGAACTGTCCATATTTGTTCTTATTGCCTTTTTTTACGACAAATTCATTTTCAATACGAATACCGAATTTTCCATCTTCGTAGATTCCTGGTTCATCGGTGATGACCATGCCTTCTTCTAACTGATGATGTTCATTCTTGCTTGGAACGACATACCAGCGGAAGCCAGTCGGTGCTTCGTGGATGTTACCGAGGTATCCGACGCCATGTCCGGTACCGCACTGATAGTCGAGATCAAGATCCCAGATTGGGCCTCTTGCAAGGACATCAAGATTGTATCCGTAGCATCCGTAAAGGAATTTTGCACGGGACAGGCGCATCATGGCACGTACAACAGCAGTAAAGTATTTTTTCATCTGCTGGTCAACAGAACCAAGGATAAATGTTCTGGTGATATCGGTAGAACCTTCATAATATCCACCGCCAGTATCATTTAAGAAAAATGCGCCGGATTTAAGTTGTACGTCAGACTCTTCGCAAGGAGAGTAGTGCATCATGGCTGCGTGGTCGTCAAATGCACACAGTGGTTCGAAACTGTCGCGGATATAGCCTTCTTGTTCTGCACGAAGCTCCGTTAATTTTGCAGCAGAGCTAAGCTCTGTGATTGGTTCTTTGTCATAACGTGTTTTTACCCAATACATGAATTTGGTGATTGCAACACCATCCTTGATATGAGCATTTTTGATGTTCTTAAGTTCTACATCATTTTTCATGGCTTTCATAAGGATAGTTGGATTTGCAGCTTCTACGATTTTGCAAGGGATATTCTTGTACAAAGCGTAGTTCATTTTCATTGGGTCAATCAGTGCAACACTGTCAGTGCTGATATTCTTGATATCTTCATAAATATTATTGTAAGGATGAATATTGACGTTATTCTTCTTTAATTCTTCATGGATTCGGTCATCCAGTTTGGAGTCGTCAACATATAGTTCAACAGCATCCATGGTTACGATTGCATAGGAAAGCAGTAATGGGAAGAAATCGATATCATCTCCACGGACATTCAGAAGCCAGCATACATCATCAAGAGAAGCGATGATATGTGTATCTGCTCCGTTTTCTTCCATTTTCTTCCGTACACGTGCAAGTTTGGAAGCTGTACTCTCGCCAGAATATTTTTCTTCCAGGAAGAATGCTGGTTTTTTAGAAAGAGATGGACGGTCTTCCCAGATTGCATCAATCAAATCTTCAGAATAATCAATCTGAATATTCTTTGCTGTTAATGCATCTTCATATTCCTGACCTTCTCCCATGGAAAGCACACGGCCATCGAAGCCTACCGTGCCGCCTTCTGGTACATTATCGCATAAATATTCTGTGATAGATGGAGTATCACCCACGAACATTTTCATCAGTCGGATGCCGCTTCCTTCCAGTTCGTTAGTTGCCTGGAAGAAGTACCTTCCATCTGTCCATAGACCACCGTCATCTTTTGTAATCACGGCTGTACCATAAGAGCCACTGAATCCGGTAATGAATTTTCTTGCCTTAAAATGTTCTCCTACATACTCGCTCTGATGGAAATCGGCAGTAGGAACAACATATGCATCAATCCCTTTTTCAGCCATCAAAGCACGAAGTTTTGCAATTCTTTCTGCTACAATTGTCATAATCAATTGCCTCCTTT
Organism: Bariatricus sp. SGI.161; assembly: GCF_050313695.1. NCBI lineage: Bacteria > Bacillati > Bacillota > Clostridia > Lachnospirales > Lachnospiraceae > Bariatricus > Bariatricus sp. SGI.161. The sequence continues at coordinate 37,371 of NZ_JBNPLX010000018.1, read as the reverse complement.
ATATTGTAATTTCATTATGAAATACACAGATATATTTTGGAAAATGTGATTTCCTGTAGAAAAAAAAGGCTCCCGGGGAACCGGGAGCCCTTTCCTTCAAAAAGTAAACCCTTTTATGTATTGACTTATTTACCGCCAACCATTTCGTCAAATTTCTTCGTGAACGCTAACATGATAACACCGCAGGCGATGATCAGGATTGTAACGATACCGTAAGCTTTAACGAATGAGAACTGTGCAAGGAAGTTGTAAAGTGGACCATATCCTTTTCCAGCGAAGAAAATGATGAGTGGCCATACACCAAGCAATGTTCCAAGCAGTTTCTTAGGAGCATATTTGTTGATGAAAGAGTTTCCAAGTGGTGAGAAGATAACTTCACCGACAGTCATAGCAACAGCTGTCAGGATGATAACCCAGATACCAACTGGATCTTTTGTTCCTTCACCGCTAAGGAATGCAGCAAGTACCATGGATGCTGTACAAAGACCAAGGATAATAATACCTATAGCTGTCTTTGTGAACATTCCCCAGTCGCCCTGTGGTCTTTGTTTCATCTTAGCCCAAATTCCAGCGAATACAGGACAAAGAATAATACAAAGAAGACCATTCATAGAGTCAAACCATGCAGTAGGCATCTGGAAAGAACCGATGTTCCAGTTAGCCCATCCGGAACCGCCCTGTTCAATTGGACCGAACTCATAATAAACTGGCATGTAAACCATGTACCAGATCAACCAGAAGATACCAGAGAACAGTGTTACGATTAAGATAGCGATAACACGATTTTTCTCAAGCTTTGTAAGAGGAGCATTGTCTTTCTCTTTGTCAGCTTTGTCAACATCTTCAGTTCTGTTGTCAACAAGGAATGGTTTTTTACCAGCATCACCTAAGAACTTCATTCCAAAGAGCCACCATGCACAGTCGATGAACATGAAGATTCCGCAAAGAAGGAACATGAAGCGATAGCTGTAGTTTGTAGCAACAAGAGTCAGGAATGTTGTTCCGCAGAATGAACCAATATTAACGAATGAATACTGGATACTGAAGATAGAGTCCAAAGTATCTGCGTCAGCTAATGGGAACAGACGTCCGTTGATACCAGATACATTTCCTTTGAAGAAACCTGTACCGATAGCAATCAGGATAATCATAACCCAAACCATACCTTTGCTCTGTGCCTGCCATGCACATAAATAACCAAGACCCATTAAAATCTCTCCGATTGGAACGAGGAGTCTTGGGCTAATCCAACGGTCAGCAATGTATCCACCGATAACTGGTGTGATATAAGTAAATGCTACCAGGTTGGAACTCATCAACGCACCCTCAGCTTTGGAAAGTCCAAGACCTCCTTCTGCTGCAGAAAGAACGATGAAGATGGCAACGCCCCATTTAGCAGCGTAGTATGCAAGTCTTTCAAGAGTGAAAGAAAAACTACATACATAGAAACCAAATGGCCATTTCTTTTTTGTTGTTTCCATTTTTAACCCTCCAATTAAAAATATAGTATTGTTTCGGTTTTTGTGTAGAAAAATGTCTACATTTAAAAACCATGATAAATATATCATAAATTAGACTAAAGTACAATAAAAAGTTAAGAAAAAGTTAATGAATAGTGCAAAATTCACAATCACTTTAACGTGCTGCCATGATAACTTGATATAATACAAAAATAATTCGACAATATTTTAACAGAAAAATGCGAAAAGTATTGCATGGAGAGAAGAAAAACGATATAATACAATTGGCAAAAATTTGGTTCTACTTTACAATTAAGTATCAACCCAATTTAAATATGTAAGAAAATGGAGGACTATACTATGGGCAACATGGCAACAGAAAATGCAGCAAGTGCAAGAATTGCTTCTTTACTTGATGCAGGAAGCTTTGTTGAAATCGGTGGTGCTGTTACTGCCAGAAGCACTGATTTTAACATGCAGGTAAAAGACACTCCGGCTGATGGTGTAATTACTGGTTATGGAGTAATTGACGGAAATTTAGTATATGTATATAGCCAGGACGCAACGGTATTAAATGGAGCAATTGGTGAGATGCATGCGAAAAAGATTGCAAATATCTATGATATGGCAATGAAAATGGGTGCGCCGGTAATCGGTCTTGTAGACTGTGCTGGTTTTAGACTTCAGGAAGCGACAGATGCATTGGAGGCATTTGGTAATCTGTACTTAAAACAATCAATGGCTTCTGGTGTGATTCCACAGATTACAGCAATCTTTGGGACTTGTGGTGGTGGACTTGCTCTCGTCCCTGCTTTGACAGATTTTACATTCATGGAAGCATCTGATGCAAAGTTATTCATGAATTCACCAAATGCAATTCCCGGCAATGAGATCTCAAAGCTGGATACCTCTTCTGCAGAATATCAGAGTGAAAAGTCTGGTCTTGTAGATGTGGTGGGAACAGAAGCAGAGATTCTTGAAAATATCCGTGCCCTAATTTGTATGCTTCCTTGTAATAATGAGGAAAATGTTGCCTATGATGAGTGCACAGATGATCTTAACCGTGCTTGCGAAGGGATCGAAAATGCAGTTGAAGATACTGCGATTGCGCTGGCAAGTATTTCTGACAGTAATGTGTTCTTTGAGACGAAAAAGAATTTTGCAAAGGATATGGTGACCGGATTTATTCGATTGAATGGGATGACAGTGGGTGCTGTTGCGAACCGTTCAAAAGTATACAATGAAAATGCAGAAGTTGTCGCAGAATTTGATGGTTCCTTGTCTGCTCATGGAGCAAGAAAAGCAGCGGAATTTATAACATTTTGTGATGCTTTTAATATTCCGATTCTTTCTTTGACAAACGTGTCTGGATTTAAAGCTGGAAAATGTGAAGAAAGAAATCTTGCGAGAGAAGCTGCAAAGCTTACTTATGCATTTGCCAATGCAACAGTTCCAAAAGTGAATGTTGTGATTGGAAAAGCATTTGGAAGTGCTTATGTAGCAATGAATAGTAAGTCTATCGGTGCAGATATAGTGTATGCATGGGCAACTGCAGAGATTGGTATGATGGATGCAAATCTTGCAGCTAAGATTATGTATGCAAATTCTGATTCTGCTACTGTAAAAGAAAAAGCAGCAGAATACAGAGAATTGCAGTCAAGCCCGCTTTCAGCAGCAAGAAGAGGATATGTGGATACGATTATTGAACCAGCTGATACCAGAAAATATGTCATCGGTGCATTTGAGATGTTATTTACCAAGAGAGAAGAACGCCCGATGAAAAAGCATGGTGCAGTTTAGAGAGGTGAGGTAAGGTGAGAAAAAAGATTAGTTTATTACTCTGTGTGCTTGCGACAATGCTCTGCTTTACCGCATGTGGAAGCGGCAATAAAACAATGGATTATGATGAAGCTACCATTGAACAGACGACAGAATTTCTGTTGAGTTATTGTGCGAGTACCGATGAAGCAACGCTCGAACAGTGGAAGTCCATGACAGATTTCAATGTTGAGCTACAGTTGACTGAGGCTGGGATTCCTGTAACGCAGGAAAGTTTCCTTGGAGCATTGGAGGCGTGGCAAGCAGCTACTAAAGAGTGTGGTGAATATATAGGTCATGGTGATTATACATTTGAGGCATCTACAGATGAACTTAAAGTTACAACAGCAGTTGAGTTCTCAGACCGTGAAGCAACGATTACATTTGTATTTGATGAAGATTCTTATCTGGACAGCATGACAGTTGATGCAGAATATTCAACAGGAGAAATATTGGAAAAAGCAGGATTAAATACGATACTTGGAATGGGAACGGTATTTATAGTACTGATTTTTATTTCGTTCCTGATTTCCTTATTTAAATATATTCCTGCGATTGAGAAAAAATTCAAAAAGCAGCCTGTACAGGAAGCTAAGACAGAGAAAGCTCCTGCTCAGAATCTTTCTGCAGTTGAGACTCCGGTCGCAGATGATCTGGAATTGATCGCAGTCATTTCTGCAGCAATTGCTGCCGCCAGAGAGGCAGAAGGATACAGCAAAGATGGATTTGTTGTAAGAAGTATCAGACGTCGTCCGTCAAATAAATGGAATGCATAACTACCCAAAGGAGGAATTTAAAATGAAAAATTATACAATTACAGTAAACGGAAATGTATATGATGTAACAGTAGAAGAAAAAGGTGCAGGTGTGGCATCGGCAGCGCCGGTAGCAGCACCAAAGGCCGCACCTGCTGCAGCACCAGCAGCACCAAAGACTGCTGCACCGGCTGCAGGAGCAGGTTCTGTTGAAGTAAAAGCCGGAGCTGCAGGAAAAGTGTTCAAGATTGAAGCAAATGTTGGACAGAGTGTAAAAAGAGGCGATGCGGTTGTAATTATTGAAGCAATGAAGATGGAAATTCCAGTTGTGGCACCAGAAGATGGAACAGTGGCAAGTATTGATGTGGCAGTTGGTGATGCTGTAGAATCAGGAGCTGTTCTTGCTACATTAAACTAGAGACATAATCTGATTATGTTTATTTAACACGACTGGAGGTTAAAAAATGGAATATATAACAACAACATTAGGAAACCTCGTGCATCAGACGGCATTTTTCAGTCTCACATGGGGCAATTTGATCATGATTGCAGTTGCATGTTTTTTCCTATATTTAGCAATCAGACATGGGTTTGAACCTCTGCTCTTGGTACCAATTGCGTTCGGTATGCTTCTTGTAAATATCTATCCAGATATTATGCTGCATGCAGATGAGGCGGCCAATGGAACCGGAGGATTACTTTACTACTTCTATGTTTTGGATGAATGGTCAATCCTTCCGTCTCTGATATTCCTCGGGGTAGGTGCGATGACAGATTTTGGACCATTGATTGCTAATCCAAAGAGTTTCCTGCTGGGAGCAGCAGCGCAGTTTGGAATTTTTGCGGCATATCTTGGTGCAATGGCAATGGGATTCTCTGATAAAGCAGCGGCAGCAATCTCTATTATTGGTGGTGCAGATGGACCGACTTCTATCTTTCTTGCCGGTAAATTACAGCAGACGGCATTAATGGGGCCGATTGCGGTGGCGGCATATTCTTACATGTCACTGGTTCCGATCATTCAGCCGCCAATTATGAAGTTATTGACAACTGAAAAAGAGCGAAAGATTAAGATGGAACAGCTTCGCCCGGTTTCTAAATTGGAAAGAATTCTTTTCCCGATTATTGTTACTATTGTAGTGTGTACGATTCTTCCAACGACAGCACCATTGGTTGGTATGTTGATGCTTGGTAACCTGTTCCGCGAATCAGGCGTTGTAAGACAGCTGACAGAGACTGCCTCTAATGCGTTGATGTATATTGTAGTAATCTTGCTTGGTACTTCTGTAGGCGCAACGACGAGCGCAGAAGCATTCTTGAATATGGATACCATTAAAATTGTTGTTCTGGGACTTGTAGCATTTATGTTTGGTACAGCAGCCGGAGTACTATTCGGTAAACTGATGTGTTATGCAACGCATGGAAAAGTAAATCCTTTGATTGGATCTGCCGGTGTATCTGCAGTTCCAATGGCGGCCAGAGTATCACAGAAGGTAGGTGCAGAAGCAGATCCTACAAACTTCCTTCTGATGCATGCGATGGGACCGAACGTAGCGGGCGTAATCGGTACTGCAGTTGCAGCTGGAACATTCATGGCGATTTTCGGCGTAGGTGTATAATGATCTAAAAATTGTTGATAGATTATAGGAGGATATAAAATGGCAGAAATTGAGAAAAAACCAATTAAAATAACAGAAACCATTCTGCGTGATGCACATCAGTCTTTGATTGCTACCCGTATGACAACAGAACAGATGCTTCCGATTATTGAGAAGATGGATAAAGTAGGATATCATTCAGTGGAATGTTGGGGAGGTGCTACATTCGACGCATCCCTTCGTTTTCTGAAAGAAGATCCGTGGGACAGACTTCGCAAATTCCGTGATGGATTTAAGAATACAAAATTACAGATGTTATTCCGTGGACAGAACATCTTAGGATATCGTCCGTATGCAGATGATGTGGTAGAATATTTTGTTCAGAAATCTGTAGCTAATGGTATTGATATCATTCGTATTTTTGATTGCTTAAATGATCTGCGCAATCTGCAGACTGCAGTAACTGCAGCTAATAAGGAAAAGGCAGAAGCTCAGGTGGCTCTTTCTTATACTTTGGGTGATGCTTATACATTAGAGTATTGGGTTGATATTGCAAAGAGAATTCAGGACATGGGCGCGGATTCTATCTGTATTAAGGATATGGCAGGTCTCTTGAAACCATACCAGGCAACAGAACTGATTGGCGCGTTAAAAGAAGCTGTAGATCTTCCAATCCAGCTTCATACGCACTATACATCAGGTGTTGCATCTATGACTTATTTGAAAGCTGTAGAGGCTGGAGTGGATGTCATTGATACAGCAATGTCACCATTCGCACTTGGAACTTCTCAGCCGGCAACAGAAGTTATGGTTGAGACTTTCAAAGGTACACCATATGATACTGGATTTGACCAGAACTTATTGGCTGAGATTGCTGATTACTTCCGTCCGATTCGTGACGAAGCATTGGAAAGTGGTCTGTTGAATCCAAAGAACATGGGTGTTAATATTAAGACTCTGTTATATCAGGTACCAGGTGGCATGTTGTCAAATCTTACTTCTCAATTGAAGGAGCAGGGTGCAGAAGATAAATTCTATGATGTACTGGAGGAAGTTCCGAAGGTACGTAAAGATTTGGGAGAACCACCTCTTGTAACCCCTTCTTCCCAGATTGTAGGTACACAGGCTGTGTTTAACGTGCTGATGGGTGAGAGATATAAGATGGCAACTAAAGAGACAAAAGATATCTTAAGTGGTAAGTATGGTGCAACTGTAAAACCATTTAACGAAGATGTGAAGAAAAAAGTATTGGGTGAAAATGCTGAGACGATTACCTGCCGTCCGGCAGATTTGATTCCTGATGAATTGGATACATTGCGTAAAGAGTGTGAGCAGTGGATTCAACAGGATGAGGATGTTCTGTCTTATGCGTTGTTCCCGCAAGTAGCTGTTGACTTCTTTAAATACAGAGAAGCACAGCAGACAAAAGTGGATCCAACAGTAGCTGATACGGAAAATGGAAGTTATCCGGTTTAATTCAGAGATATAGAATGACAGAAAGCATGATAAGAACAAGGTGTGCAGATTTTTGCACACCTTGTTTTGGTGAAGAAGAGTAGAATCTTCAGATGTCCTCTTGAATCTTAAGAGGTTTGGCTATATAATGGAAACAATGTTGAAATGGAAAGAGAAATGTCACATGCAAAGTAAAAATGAGTTGTTAAAGAAAATAGAAGACGGTTATCCGAAATTCAGTAAAGGTCAAAAAAAGCTGGCAGATTTTATTCGTGAAGATTATGACAAAGCCGCTTTTTTGACGGCTGCGAAGATGGGAGAAGAAGTCGGAGTCAGTGAATCTACAGTCGTTCGTTTTGCAACAGCGCTTGGATATGACGGTTATCCGGGATTTCAAAAAGCACTTGGGGAATTGGTACGGACGAAATTGAATTCCATCCAACGTATGGAAGTGACTTATGGACGTATCAGCCAGGGAGAGATTCTGACCTCTGTATTACAATCCGATATTGAGAAGATAAAACTGACAATGGAAGCAATTGACCATGAGGCATTTGAATTGGCTGTGGATACGATATTGAATGCCAGAAAGATCTATGTGGTTGGCATTAGAAGCTGTGCTCCTTTAGCCAGTTTTTTGTGCTTTTATCTGAATCTTGTCTGTGATGATGTAGTGGCTGTCAATACAAATAGTTCCAGTGAGATTTTTGAACAGTTACTTCGTATTAATGAAGAAGATGTTATTATTGGGATTAGTTTCCCGCGATATTCTATGCGTACACTGAAAGCATTGGAGTATGCAAGTAATCGAAAAGCGAAGGTGATTACTCTGACAGATAGTGTACATTCTCCAATGAATTTATATTCTTCATGTAATCTAATTGCAAGAAGTGATATGGCTTCAATAGTAGATTCACTGGTTGCACCTTTAAGTGTAGTTAATGCGTTGGTGGTTGCTTTGTGTATGAAGAAGCAGAAAGAGGTTATCTCCACTCTGGAGACATTAGAACGGATTTGGGATGAATATCAGGTGTATAGTAAAGATGAATTGAATATGGTAGGCGATAAGGTGGAATTATCGGGAAGTGTCGAAAATGAAAACGCAAAGGATATGAAAGATGAGTAAAGTGTTGATAATTGGCGGGGGCGCGGCAGGAATGTTCGCATCCATTATTGCGGCGAGAAATGGGCATGAAGTCCTGGTGTTTGAAAGTAATGAAAAACTAGGGAAAAAGCTGTTCATCACAGGAAAAGGAAGGTGTAACTTGACCAACGCATGTGATATGGATGTGTTATTTGATTCTGTGGTTTCAAATCCAAAGTTTTTATATAGTAGTTTTTATGGGTTTACGAATCAGGATGCCATTGCGTTTTTTGAAGAACTTGGACTTCGGACGAAGATAGAGCGTGGGGGAAGGGTGTTCCCGATATCTGACCATTCTTCTGATGTGATTCGTGTTCTTTCCGATGAGATGCATCGCCTTGGAGTTGAGATATCTCTTCGGACAAGAGTGAAAAAGGTCGTATCAGAGGAAGGAGTATTTCATCATATTGTATTAGAGAATGGCACGATAGTTGCTGGAGATGCTTGTATGATTGCAACGGGTGGTTTGTCTTATCAAAGTACAGGGGCTACTGGAGATGGATTTCGGTTTGCAGAGGATCTGGGACACCATGTTACAGAGTGTATGCCATCACTTGTTCCAATAGAGACAAAAGAATCGTGGGTAAAAGAGCTGCAGGGATTATCCTTGAAAAATGTAAACATAACCATTTGTGATGGTAAAAAGATCTTGTATGATGAATTTGGCGAAATGTTGTTTACCCATTATGGTGTCAGTGGTCCTCTAATTTTAACTGCCAGCAGTTATGTGGGAAAGAGGTTAAAAACAAAAGAATTACGTCTTTCAATCGATTTGAAGCCCGCACTTTCGGCTGAACAGTTGGATCATCGGATATTGAAAGACTTTGAAGAAAATCAGAATCGTCAATTTAAAAATGCGGTTGGAGGATTATTTCCTTCCAAATTAATCCCGGTTATGATAAAATTGAGCAATATTCCGCCAGAGAAGAAAGTGAATATCATTTCTAGAGAAGAAAGAAGATTCTTTGCAGAGTTGATTAAGAATCTTTCAATTACGCTGACTGGACTTCGTGATTATAATGAGGCGATTATCACAAAGGGTGGTGTCAGAATAAAAGAAATTGATCCGAGCACTATGGAATCCAGAATGATAAAAAACCTTTATTTTATTGGCGAAGTCTTAGATCTGGATGCTGTAACGGGGGGATTTAATCTTCAGATTGCGTGGTCTACTGCGTACGCGGCAGGAAATAGTATTATATAGAGCGAAGGAGAAGAATATGAAAGGAAAATATCAATTTAGATATATAGAAACAGAAGAAGTATTGACAGATTTTTTGAAAGTCCATGGAATGACTAAGATTTCAAAAAATTATAAAATCGTGGTTTTTACGGGAGGATTATTCATATTATTGTTCATGCTTGTATACAGTAATGTATTACATGGTACAGCGGGCAGCATTGTCTTTTTCGCGATAAAATATCTTGTGTGTTGGGCGCTGGCTTTTGTTATTGCAGAAGTTCTGGCAAGAACTTTCGGGAAAAAGATGGAGATGCTTGCGTCAACCGGAGACGGGCAGACAATGTATGAAGAAAGAATGAAAAAATGGAAAGAACCTTTTAATGTAAAACTGGAATTCGGTAAAGATTCTTGGACGAGTTTTGTACATGGTAATAAACAGACGCTTTATTATAAAAATGTAGAGCGAATTATCGAAAGTGAAAAGATTATAGCAATGATTGTTTATGTAGAAACTGGCGGAAAGAAATTCTTTGGTTTTCCAAAGGATGGGATTCAGGATGCTGATATTGAAGAATTTAAACAATTTTTAATACAGAAATGTACTGGAGTTAAAAAAGGAATCGAAAAAGTAAATATTGAATAAAGGAGAAATATCATGGGATATAATGTGGCAATTGATGGTCCTGCAGGTGCAGGAAAGAGTACGATTGCAAAATTAGTGGCAAAAGAAAAGGGGTTTATCTATGTTGATACCGGTGCCATGTATAGAGGTCTGGCGATTCATTTTCTGAATCAGGGAATTCAGGCGGATGAGACGGAAAAAGTGATTAAGGCATGCCGGGATGCTGAAGTAACCATTCGCTACGAAAATGGTATCCAGCAGGTTTATCTGAATGGAGCAAATATTACTTCCAGATTGAGGGATGAGGAAGTTGGAAATATGGCATCTATGACATCGGCAATCCCAGAAGTAAGAGCCAAGTTATTGGAGCTTCAGCAGAATCTTGCACGTACACAAAATGTGATCATGGATGGCAGGGATATCGGAACTTGTGTATTGCCGAATGCTGACGTGAAGATATTTTTAACTGCAAGTGTTGAGACGAGAGCCAAGCGTCGCTATGATGAGCTGATGGCAAAGGGAGTCCCTTGTAATTTGGATGAAATTGAATCGGACATTCGAGAAAGAGATTACCGTGATATGACAAGAGAGATTGCTCCGCTGAAACAGGCTGAGGATGCAGTAAAGGTGGATAGTTCTTATATGACAATTCCTGAAGTCGTGGATAAAATTGTCGAATTGTGCAGGTAATGTGGATTAAGGAGAGAAAAGAATGGAGATAGAGTTGGCAAGAACAGCAGGATTTTGTTTTGGTGTGAAGAGAGCTGTTGACACTGTATATGAACAGGTAGAACAGCATCGGGAAGATAAAATCTATACCTATGGTCCGATTATCCATAATGAAGAAGTGACAAAAGATCTAGCCAAAAAAGGAGTTAAAGTGATTGACTCTGAAAAAGAATTAGATGCAGTGGATAAAGGCGTTATTATTATTCGTTCTCATGGAGTAGCCAGAGACATATATAAAAAAATACAGGAAAAAGGCCTGACTTGTGTAGACGCTACCTGTCCTTTTGTAAAGAAGATACACAGAATCGTTGAGGAAGAAAGCAAAAAAGGGGCATTTATTGTCATTATTGGTAACAGCGAACATCCGGAGGTAGAAGGAATCAAAGGGTGGGCAGGAAAACAAGTAATTGTTGTACAGACAGCAGAAGATGCCAGACAGTTTCAGTTGAAAGATGCTGAACAGAGGGTCTGCGTCGTTTCTCAGACGACATTTAATTACAATAAATTCAAAGATTTAGTTGAAATAATCTCAAAAAAGGGGTATGATATAATTGTTTTAAATACGATTTGCAATGCAACAAAGGAACGTCAGGAGGAGGCTTGTGAAATTGCAAAGAGAGTAGATGCTATGGTGGTTATCGGCGACAAACGTAGTTCAAATACTCAGAAGTTATTTGAAATATGTAAGAATGAATGTTTGAATACGTACTATATACAGACACTTGACGATTTGGATATGAATCAATTAAGGTCCGTGGAAACAGTAGGTATTACAGCAGGGGCATCCACGCCCAATAATATAATTGAGGAGGTTCAAAATAATGTCAGAATTAACTTTTGAACAAATGTTGGAAGAGTCATTCAAAACAATAAGAAATGGAGAGGTCGTAGATGGTACTGTCATCGATGTAAAGCCCGATGAAATCATCTTGAATATAGGTTACAAGGCAGACGGTATCATTACAAGAAGCGAGTACACAAACGAAGCAAATGCAGATTTAACGACTATGGTATCCGTTGGTGATGCAATGACTGCAAAAGTCCTGAAAGTTAATGATGGAGAAGGTCAGGTGCTTTTGACCTATAAGAGACTTGCAGCAGAAAAAGGAAATGAAAGATTGAGAGAGGCTTATGAGAATCATGAGGTATTAAAGGCTCCTGTTGCTCAGATTCTTGGCGGTGGATTAAGTGTTGTGATTGATGAAGCAAGAGTGTTTATCCCTGCAAGCCTTGTGTCAGATACTTATGAAAAAGATTTGAGTAAGTATCAGGATCAGGAGATTGAATTTGTAATCAGTGAGTTTAATCCTAGAAGAAATCGCGTAATTGGAGACAGAAGACAGTTACTTGTTGCTGAACGTGCAGAAAAGCAAAAAGAATTATTTGCTAAGATCCAGGCTGGAGACAGAATGGAAGGAACTGTTAAAAATGTGACAGATTTCGGCGCGTTTATTGATCTTGGTGGAGTTGATGGACTTCTTCATATTTCTGAAATGTCTTGGGGACGTGTTGAGAATCCAAAGAAGGTATTCAAAGTTGGTGAGACATTAGAAGTAATGATTAAAGAAATCAATGATACAAAGATTGCCTTGAGTTTGAAATTCCCGGAGACTAATCCATGGGCGAATGCAGCAGAAAAATATGCAGTTGGTACTGTGATTGAAGGAAGAGTTGCTAGAATGACTGATTTTGGTGCATTTGTTGAACTTGCACCTGGAGTAGATGCATTGCTTCATGTTTCTCAGATTTCAAGAAATCATGTGGACAAGCCGTCAGATGTATTGTCTGTAGGTCAGGAAATTACGGCTAAGATTGTCGACCTTAATGAGGATGAGAAAAAAATCAGTTTAAGTATGAAAGCTTTAGAGCCGGCAGCAAATGAACAGACTGAGGCAGAAAGCGTGGATGAAAGTGCTGAAGAGGAAACTAGCGAAGAATAATTTGCATGTTGAATATTGTTGGGATTGTAGAGATAGAGACCGCTAGGTCTCTATCTTTTATATGTTAAAATTTCGACAAGATGTTTGCGGAAATATACAATGAAATCCCTGGATTTACTGGATTATTAGGGAGTTTTCATGTATAGTATATAAAGAGTAAAAAGGAAGGAAGGAAAAAGGATGGCATTGTTAACATTTAAGGGTGGTATTCATCCGGATGACGGCAAGAGCCTGGCAAAAGATAAGGCGATTGTCGAAGTAAAACCCAAAGGGGATTTGGTATATCCAGTTTCTCAGCATATTGGCGCTCCGGCCAATCCGATAGTGGCTGTAGGGGATCGTGTTTTAAAGGGTCAGATGATAGCAGAAGCCGGGGGGTTTGTGTCTGCGCCTATCTATGCATCGGTTTCCGGAACAGTTAAGGCGATTGCCCCACATTTAAATCCAACAGGGGGTACGGTAAACAGTATCGTTATTGAAAATGACGGTGAATATGAGGAAGTGCAATATCCAGAAGTGAAACCTTTGGATGAGATGACAAAAGAAGAAATCCTCAATACAATCGGTAATGCTGGTGTTGTAGGTATGGGTGGTGCAGGATTCCCAACGAGAGTCAAACTGTCACCGAAAGAACCAGAAAAGATTGATTACATTATTGCTAACTGTGCAGAGTGTGAACCATATATCACCGCTGACTACAGATCAATCATGGAGACGCCGGAAAAATTAGTCGGCGGTATGAAAATTGTATTAAAGCTTTTTGATAATGCAAAAGGTGTTTTTGGAGTAGAAGATAATAAACCAGATTGTATTGAAAAGTTAAAAGAACTGACAAAGGATGAACCACGTATGGAAGTACTTGCGTTAAAGACCAAGTATCCACAGGGTGGTGAGCGTCAATTGATTTATGCAACAACTGGAAGAGCAATTAATTCTGCAATGCTTCCGGCAGATGCAGGATGTGTTGTGGATAACGTGGCAACATTGATCAGTATTTATCAGGCAGTGGCAGAAGGAAAACCATCTATGGAACGAGTTGTTACTGTGAGTGGAAATGCAGTAAATGAACCAGGTAACTTCAGAGTACCATTTGGAACAAATCAGGCTGAACTTGTAGAGGCTGCTGGTGGATTCAAAAGTGAACCGGAAAAATTAATCTCCGGTGGTCCGATGATGGGATTCTCTATGTTTACACTGGATGTGCCGGTCACTAAGACTTCTTCGTCTATTCTTGGCTTTACAAAAGATGAAGTGGCTCAATATGAACCATCTGCATGTATCAATTGTGGACGTTGTGTAGATGCCTGTCCAAGTAGATTGATTCCGTCAAGACTTGCAGATTATGCAGAACATCATGACGAAGAGACGTTTACAAAACATGAAGGTTTGGAATGTATGGAATGTGGTTCTTGTAGTTTTGTATGTCCTGCAAAGCGCCCATTAAAACAGGCAATTGGTTCAATGAGAAAAATTGCGATGGCAAACCGCAAAAAGAAAAAATAGTCAAATAGAAGAGGAAGAGGTGAACAAACGTGAGTGAGAACAAATTAAAAATGTCATCTTCACCACACATTCGTTCCAAAGACACCACAAGCAGTATTATGATGTGGGTAACGATTGCACTGTTGCCGGCTTCAGCCTTTGGTGTATGGAACTTTGGATTGTCAGCGCTTATTATGCTGATCAGTACAACTGCAGCATCTGTTCTGACAGAGTACATATATGAAAAATTAATGCACAAGAAAATTACAATCGGCGATTGGAGTGCCGTTGTTACAGGCCTTTTACTTGGCCTGAATATGCCGGCTTCAGCTCCATGGTGGATGGGTGTTATCGGTGGTATCTTTGCCATTCTGATTGTAAAACAGTTATTTGGTGGTCTGGGACAGAACTTTATGAACCCGGCACTCGGAGCAAGATGTTTTCTGTTAATTTCTTTCACAAGCCAGATGACTACATTTGTATATGATGGAGTATCTGGTCCTACCCCTTTGGCACAGCTGAAAGCTGGAGAGGCTGTAAATTCTATGGATATGCTGATCGGTACTATCCCAGGAACGATTGGTGAAACATCTGTAATTGCTATTATTATTGGTGCAATTATTTTGATTTTGAAAGGGATTATTGATCTTAGAATCCCAGGAACTTATATTGTATCTTTTATAATTTTTATTGGTATCTTCGGACCGTTTGCAAATCCGAATGTTGGATTCTTTGATCCTCAATATATTACTGCACATCTGTGCGGCGGTGGTCTGATGCTTGGTGCATGGTTCATGGCTACCGATTATGTAACATCTCCAATTACGAAGAAGGGCCAGTATGTATATGGAATTCTGTTAGGTGTGCTGACTGGATTGTTCCGTCTTTTCGGCGGTTCAGCAGAAGGGGTATCTTATGCGATTATCATCAGTAACCTTTTAGTTCCATTAATCGAAAGGGTTACTCTTCCAAAACCATTCGGTAAAGGAGGAGAAAAATAATGAATAAAATTTTGAAAAATACATTGATTCTTACGGTAATCACACTTGTTGCTGGTTTGGGTCTTGGTCTCGTATATGAAGTGACAAAAGCTCCAATTGCACAGGCGCAGGAGACCGCAAAAAAAGAGGCATGGCAGCAAGTATTTCCAGAAGCTGATTTGAATGATTTCGAACAAATTGATGTTGATCAGGATGCAGCGGATAAGGCGATTGCTGATATGGGTGTAAATGCAACGATTGATGAGGCATGTAAAGTTGGTGAAGAAGGCTATGTTGTAACTACAACAGATAAAGATGGATTTGGCGGCAGTATTCAGATTACAGTAGGTATAACAGCTGATGGTACTGTAAACGGTGTGTCTATTTTATCTATTAGTGAAACAGCAGGTCTTGGTATGAAAGCAACAGAGCCTGCATTCTATGGACAGTATGAAGGAAAACAGGCTGAGAAGTTCGTAGTATCCAAAGACGGCGGAGACGGAGAACCGATTGATGCGCTGAGTGGAGCAACCATTACATCAAGAGCGGTAACCGGAGCTGTGAACGCTGCTCTCGGATATTACCAGAATGCATTTCAATAGGAGGTAGTAAGTGATGAATAAATGTACTGAAAGAGTATATAACGGTCTGATCAAAGAAAATCCTACCTTCGTTCTGATGTTAGGTATGTGTCCGACCCTGGCGGTAACAACATCCGCCATTAACGGTGTAGGTATGGGCCTTTCAACAACGGTCGTACTTGTACTGTCAAATATGTTGATTTCTATGCTGCGTAAGATTATTCCGGATTCTGTCAGAATGCCGGCATTTATCGTAGTTGTAGCATCATTTGTAACAATTGTACAATTCCTGCTGGAAGGTTTCGTTCCAAGCCTTTATGATGCACTTGGATTATACATTCCACTGATTGTAGTTAACTGTATTATTCTTGGTCGTGCAGAAAGTTATGCATCTAAGAATCCGGTGCTTCCATCCATCTTTGATGGTATTGGTATGGGTCTTGGTTTTACCTTTGGTCTTACTTGTATCGGTATTGTACGTGAGTTGATTGGTACAGGTGCAATTTTTGGTCAACAGATTCTGCCACTTGCGGATGCAGCTGCCGGCAAAGGCGGCTATGTTCCTGTAACAATCTTCATTCTTCCTCCAGGAGCATTCCTTGTTCTGGCATTCCTTGTTGCTGCTATGAATAAGATTAAGAAGAATGCTGCAAAGAAAGGCAAGAAGATTGCTGATGCTCAGGGATGCGGTACAGATTGTGCATCTTGTGGCGGATGTAACGGAAAAGTGTTCCCAACAGGAAATGGAGAGTAGGAGGAGTACATAGATGAAAGAATTATTGATTATTGCAATAGGTTCTGCTCTTGTAAATAACGTTGTACTCAGCCAGTTCCTTGGAATCTGTCCGTTCCTTGGTGTTTCCAAGAAGGTTGAGACTGCAGCCGGAATGGGTGGCGCCGTAGTATTCGTTATTACAATAGCATCATTTGTAACAGGTTTAATTTATAAGTTTATTCTGGCACCATTGAGATTCGAATATTTGCAGACTATTGTATTTATTCTGATTATTGCGGCTTTGGTACAGTTTGTAGAGATGTTCCTGAAAAAGGCAATGCCGCCATTGTATAATGCGTTGGGTGTATATCTTCCGTTGATTACAACGAACTGTGCGGTACTTGGTGTAGCGCTTACGAATGTTCAGAAAGAATATACACTTCTTGAAGGTGTTATCAATGGTGTTGGTACTTCTGTAGGATTCCTGATTGCAATTGTAATCATGGCAGGTATCCGTGAGAAGATTGAATATAATGATATTTCTGAGTCCTTCCAGGGAACTCCGATTGTTCTGATTACAGCGTGTCTGATGGCAATCGCATTCTGTGGATTCTCAGGACTGATTTAGAAGGAGGCATAACAATGAGTGTTACAGGTATTATTATTGCTGCGATCATCGTAGGCGGCACCGGATTATTCATTGGTGTGTTCCTTGGAGTCGCTGGCAAGAAGTTTGCAGTAGAAGTAGATGAGAGAGAAGAAGCTATTCTTGGAGTTCTGCCTGGAAATAACTGTGGTGGATGTGGTTATGCAGGATGTTCTGGTCTTGCAGCAGCAATCGTAAAAGGTGAAGCCGAAGTTGGTGGATGTCCGGTCGGTGGAGCACCAGTTGCTGCAAAAGTTGGTGAGATCATGGGAATTGCAGCTGGAGAGCAGGTTCATCAGGTTGCATTCGTGAAATGTGCAGGGACTTGTGATAAAGCACAGCAGGAATACGAGTATCATGGATTAAATGATTGTGTAATGGTCAACATGATGCAGGACGGCGGACCGAAGGCATGTAATTATGGATGTCTTGGCGAAGGAAGCTGTGTAAAGGCATGTCCATTTGATGCAATTCATATTGTAAATGGGGTTGCCGTTGTTGATAAGGAAGAATGTAAAGCTTGCGGTAAATGTATTGCTGTATGTCCGAAGAAGCTGATTGAGCTGGTTCCATATGAACAGAAACATATGGTTCAGTGTAGTTCCAGAGACAAAGGTAAGGATGTTATGAAAGCATGTTCTGTTGGTTGTATTGGATGTAAGATGTGTGAAAAAGTCTGCCAGTTTGATGCCGTAAAGGTTGAAGGTAACATTGCACACATTGATCCAGAAAAGTGTACGAACTGTGGAGCATGTGCAGAAAAATGTCCAAAGAAGATTATTTTATAATTTTATGAAAAGAAAAGAATGTTCTTTAAAAAAGATCATATGCAGAGCTCTCACTTTATTGTGGGAAGATATTAAGGCGGCAAAATGGGTGATTATTCTTATAATCGCCTATTTTGCGTTCATGAAAAAATTTTTATATAGCTTATGTCCGATGGTGCTTATTACGGGATTCCCATGCCCGGGATGTGGATTAACCAGAGCAGCATTCTGTCTGTTTCATTTCGATTTTTTGAATGCATTTTTTATACATCCTTTTATATATCCGATTGTGATCTATCTGGTGATATTTGGGTGGAACCGCTACCTGTTGGGACGCAAGATGGGGAGAGGATTGTTGTGGGGAATGATTGGAATTATGGCTGCGATGTTGTTGTTTTATATATGGCGGATGTTTGTCTGTTTTCCTGGTGACCCTCCAATGAGTTATTATGAATATAATTTATTTGCATATATACAAAAAGTTATACAAAATGTATGGTTTGTTTAGTGATTGAAATTCATGTATCTGCATGATAGAATATAGTTGTTAATAAGGCAAGGAGGATAATACGATGGAAAACCAAAATGATAATATTCCAGAGGAAATTCAGGATTCTCAACAGACATACAATAGTGCGGATATAAATGGACAACAATATACAGATCCAAATGCAGGACAGCAGCCTTATCAGAATCCACAATACCAAAATCAACAATATCAGTATACGAACCAGAATAATGATTATAATCAATACCAGAGTGGTTATAATTATAATCAGCAACAGAATTATAATTACAATCAACAGAATGGTTATAATTATCAGGATAATTATAGTTATAATACAGGAACCTATAATCAGGCATATGAACCGGGTATGGATAATAGTCCCATGACTATGGGTGATTGGGTGTTGACGATTCTAGCATCCTGCATTCCATGTTTCGGAATTGTTATTTACTTTGTTTGGGCATTTAGTAAAAAAGGTAATGTAAACCGCAGAAATTATTGTCGGGCTTCTTTGATTATTACAGGAGTCATATTGGTTGTTTATCTGGTATTTATGATAATTTTTGGAGTAGCAATTTTTAGTGCATCAGGAACATATTGATAAGATAAGTAGATAAAAAACATCAGGAATGCTTTCCTGATGTTTTTTATGCTGATTAATATTGGAAATTTTTGGAATAGTGGATTTTGTTATCGTTTGTGATGAACACAGCATCAACATTATCCAACTGATTAATTAGTTTCATACCTTCATCAAATCCAAGTAGAAAACAGGTTGTACTCAATGCATCTGCAGTAAGAGATGAATCGGTGATGATAGTGACACTATATAAATTGTTTTCACAAGGATAACCTGTATTGGGGTCAAGTATGTGATGATAAATCTTTCCATCAGATTCAAAATATCGTTGATAGATACCGGATGTTACCACAGATTTATTGGAAACCTTTACAGAAGTAATAGGTTGCCCGCTTTCGTCAAATGGTTTCTGGATGCCGATATTATAGTCTGATCCATCTATTTTGCCACCCATTGTCAGTACATTTCCGCCAAGATTAATAACTGCGTGTTTTACACCTTGCTCTTTTAGGTACGCTTTCAATCGATCGGCAATGTAACCTTTGGCAATAGCCCCAACATCAATAGATGCATAAGGGTCGGTCAGACGTACTGTGTTGTTGGTAATTATAATCTGGTTGTAGTCTACATGACTGACTGCAGAGGCAACGGTATCAGCTGCTGGAATCTCAGGAGCTTCTGATTTAAAATCCCAGAGATTGGAGACGGCGCCGATAGTGATGTCGAATGCACCATTCGACATCTCGCTGTAATAGATTCCTTTTTTAATAATTGTTATTGTTTCGTCTGATACTTCGACTGGATTTCCACCGGCATGGTTAATCTGAGATATTTCGCTATCTTCTGTTTTATTCGAAAACATAGTATCATATTTTTCACAGAGCTTTGCGCAGCCATCTAAAACGTCATCCTCTATGGCATCATAGATCTGGATACTGATCACGGTATCAAAAAAAGTTCCGGTATACGTCTGATCACGTTCTTTGGGAAGCCCTGAGCAGCCAGATATTAAAAGAACAGCAGAAATAAGTAATGCGGTTAATCGTTTATATTTCATAGAACACCTCGTGATTTTGATAGTCTTAGTATAACACAAAAAAGAAGATATGCAATCGAACATGTGGTTGAAGGTAAGATTGGGTTGTGTTAGAATAAAACTCATAGGAATAAAGAGGTAAATGAAATATGAAAATGGAATTTAAGAAAAAAGATGGTATTCTGATACTGACAATTCTATGTATCGCTGTTTTAACGATACTTGTGCATGTGTTTATCGGAGGAAAAGGGGCAAGTAAGGCAATTGTTAAAGTGAATGGAGAGATTCAGGGCGTTTACAGTCTGTCAGAAGATCAGGAGATAGAAATCAATCATGGAACGAATATACTTCAGATTAAAAATGGAAAGGCTGATATGATTGAGGCAGACTGCCCAGATCAATTGTGCGTGCACCAGAAAAAAATTTCAATGAATCATGAGAGTATTATCTGTCTTCCGAACAGAGTTGTTGTGGAGATTGAAAGTAGTGAAAATAGCGAATATGATGCGGTGACGAATTAGGAGGCAGATACATGTGAAGAGCAAAGTTGCTTATTTTGGGGTATTTACGGCATTAGCGTTGATTTTTAGTTATGTTGAAACTTTGATACCGATTAATTTTGGAATTCCGGGAGTAAAGTTGGGACTTGCTAACTTGATTATTGTGATTGCACTGTATAAGATGCGTTTGCGAGAAGTTTATCTGCTGTCGATTGTCAGAGTTTTATTGTCCGGTTTTATTTTCGGTAATTATTTTAGCATTATCTATAGTTTGGCAGGAGGGCTTCTTAGTCTTACAGTTATGGCAGTTTTTAAGCGAAAAGATGGGTTCAGTATTATGGGGATTAGCATTGCCGGCGGAGTATTTCATAATGTTGGGCAATTGATTGTGGCTATGTTGGTTGTGGAGACATTTAGCGTGGCATATTACGTTCCGGTGTTATTAATTGCTGGAATGATAACTGGACTGCTCATTGGAATTGTGTCAAATGAGATGTTAAAAAGACTGGTGAATGTACATTTTTAGGAGGAATATATGATATCTTATTTAAGGGGAGAAATTGCAGCATACGAAGAAGATAAAGTGATTGTTGATGTAGGCGGAGTTGGCTACGGTGTCTTTATGTCAGGTCGGGCAATGGGGCTTATGCCGGCTCTCGGGACAGAAGTGAAGATACATACATATCTGAACGTGAAGGAAGATGCCATGCAGTTATATGGCTTTTTAACGAGAGATGAATTGAATGTGTTTCGATTGTTGATTGGTGTAAACGGAATCGGTCCAAAAGGTGGCTTAGGAATTTTGTCAGCGTTAAGCCCGGATGATCTTAGATTTGCCGTGATGTCAAATGATATAAAGGCAATCTGTGCAGCACCTGGGATTGGGAAGAAGACAGCAGAAAAGATGATATTGGAATTAAAGGATAAGTTACGTCTTGAGGATGCTTTGGAACACAGTGCTTCTGATTCTGTGATGTCTGGTAGTGTGAATTACCACAATGAGGTACAGAGTGAGGCCGTACAGGCATTGGTAGCCCTGGGATATGGCAATACTGAGGCATTAAAAGCAGTCAAACAAGTGGAATTTGAAGAAAATATGGAAGTAGAGGATGTGCTGAGGCAAGCTTTAAAATATATGATGTTTTAGCACAGGGTGAAAGACATGAGCAGGCGAATTGTTACAACAGAAAATCTGGAAGAAGATGTCAAGATAGAGAATCATCTGCGTCCACAGTTGTTGAAAGACTATATAGGACAGGAAAAGACAAAAGAGACTCTGAAAATTTATATAGAAGCTGCAAAGGCAAGAAATGAGGCGTTGGATCATGTGTTGTTTTATGGTCCGCCAGGATTGGGAAAGACGACACTTGCAGGGATCATAGCCAATGAGATGAATGTAAATATTAAGATTACTTCAGGTCCGGCAATAGAAAAGCCTGGAGAGATGGCAGCGATTTTAAATAATCTTCAGGAAGGAGACATTTTATTTGTTGATGAGATACACAGGTTGAATCGTCAAGTGGAAGAAGTACTCTATCCGGCGATGGAAGATTATGCTATTGATATTATGATTGGAAAGGGTGCCAGTGCAAGATCTATTCGTCTGGATTTACCCCAATTTACCCTGGTGGGAGCTACGACAAGAGCAGGAATGTTGACAGCTCCTTTGAGAGATCGGTTCGGCGTTGTCAACCGTCTGGAATTTTATACGGTCGAAGAATTAAAAACAATCATTCTTCGATCGGCAAAGGTGCTGGAAGTAGGAATTGATGACAAAGGAGCATACGCTCTTGCAAAGCGCTCCCGTGGAACGCCGAGAATTGCAAACAGACTTTTGAAGCGTGTCAGAGATTTTGCACAGATTAAATATGAAGGATATATTTCCGAGGAAGTGGCGAATTATGCATTAGATCTTCTTGATGTGGATAAAGAAGGCTTGGATCAAACCGACAGGAATCTTCTGATAACCATGATCGAAAGATTTCAGGGTGGACCGGTAGGCTTAGAAACTTTAGCAGCTACTGTAGGTGAAGATTCCGGAACCATAGAGGATGTTTATGAACCATATTTACTGAAAAATGGATTCATTCAAAGAACACCTCGCGGGCGGATCGTTACAGACAGCGCTTATTGTCATCTGGGAATTTCACGTGAAAATGAAGAAAAATAGTTGGTTTTTATATCAGATTAGTTTATAATAGTTATCAGATATTATAAAAGTTCGAGGAGGCTTCTATGGCATCATCAAAAAACTATACGGAAGTATTAATAGGAGGAAAGGTATTTACCTTGAGTGGCTTTGAAAGCGAGGACTATTTGCAGAAGGTATCTACCTATTTAAATCATAAGATTGAAGAATGCAGCAACAGTGAAGGATATCGTAAGCAAAGTGCGGAGACCAGAAGTATTCTTTTGGCATTGAACATTGCGGATGATTACTTTAAAGCCAGAAAGCAAGGCGGCTCTCTAGAGAGTGATATAGAAGCAAAGGATAAAGAGATGTATGATCTGAAGCATGAATTGATATCTGTTCAAATTAAGCTGGAGAATGCGGAGAAATCTATGGACAAGCTAAAAGAAGAGAATAAGGAACTTCAGATGAAGATTGTCCAGCTGGAAACAGAGATTAAAAATAATCATAAAAAATAGGCTGTCTATGGACAGCCTATTTATCATATAGGAGAATACTTCGAATATAGATGAATTTTGATATGGAAGCAGGAAAAAGATATATGAATAGGAAAATTGAAATACTGGCGCCTGCCGGTTCTTATGAAAGCCTGAAAGCAGCTATATGTGCAGGAGCAGATGCGATTTATGTCGGAGGCAGTCAGTTTGGCGCAAGGGCTTATGCAAAGAATCTGGCGCAGGATGATATGCTTCAGGCTATAGACTATGTACACATACATGGGAGAAAGATTTATCTTACAGTAAATACTTTACTTAAAGATGATGAACTGAATAGTCTGTATGAATATCTTCTTCCTTTTTATCAGCAAGGATTGGATGGAGTGATTGTCCAGGATGTTGGAGTGGTCAGATTCCTGAAGAAATATTTCCCAGATCTTGCGATTCATGCCAGCACCCAGATGACAATTACTAATCAAAAGGGAGCAGAGTTCTGGAAAAATCAAGGTATCGTACGGGTAGTGCCGGCGCGGGAACTCTCTCTTTCAGAGATTCGAAAGATGAAAGAAGAGACGGGATTAGAGATTGAATGCTTTGTGCATGGAGCGCTGTGTTATTGCTATTCTGGACAATGCCTTTTGAGCAGCATGATTGGAGGAAGGAGTGGAAACCGAGGGCAATGTGCCCAGCCATGCCGTCTGCCTTATAGTGTCGAAGGGCAAAAACCGGCAGATATCATGAGTTTAAAAGATCTGTGCACGATTGATTTTCTGCCAGAGTTAATAGAAGCTGGAATTGATTCTTTTAAAATTGAAGGGCGAATGAAGCAGCCAGACTATGTATATACGGTGGTAAGTATGTATCGAAAATATACAGACCTTTATTTCGCGGAAGGGGCTTCTGGATATAAGGTTCTGAAATCGGACCATGAGAAATTGCTTGGCGCTTATCAGAGAAGAGGATACAGTGATGGATATTATAGGCAGCATAATGGAAAGAATATGATTTCTTTCCAACGTCCGACAGGAAATGAAGAGGTAATGGAGCTGCCAGAATACAAAGCCCAAGAAAAAATTAATGGGAAATTAATACTTTCTTTGGGGGAAAGTGCTAAACTGTTTCTGGAATATGGAGATTGTGAGATTGTCTGTGAAGGAGCTGCGCCGGATATAGCTAAGCGACAGCCGCTGGATAAAAAGCGAGTGGAAAAGCAGATGCGAAAAACAGGAAATACACAATTTATATTTGATCGATTTGATGTTGAGATAGATGGGGCAGTATTTCTTCCGATGCAGGCATTAAATGAGCTTCGCAGAGAAGGAATTGAAAAATTGTCAGTATGTATACTTGAAAAATACCGAAGGGATATTCCACAATTTTCAGGAATATTTGTGAATGAGAAAAATGTTGCTTCATCCTTTGAAGCAACCGTTCTGTCAGCTTCGGTTCAATCAGTAGAACAGCTTGAGTTTGTTATACAATCGGAGATAATAAAGAATGTTTATGTAGACAGTGCAGTCGGAATGGGGCAGCGAGCAATTAAAATCTTAGAAGAAAAAGCTCAAAACCAAAAGTATTATCTGGCAATGCCTTATATTTTCCGAGAGAAGACCATTAAGAATTATGAAAAGAAATATCCAATATTACAACAGTATTATGATGGAGTGCTAATCCGTAACTGGGAAAGTTATCAATGGCTTACAGAGCATGGTTTTCATAAGGAAATCCGTTCGGATCACAATATGTATGTCTTCAATCATTCTGGCAGGGCGTTTCTTCAAGAACAAGGGATTGCTCAGTTTACCGCTCCGGTGGAGTTAAATGACTGGGAACTTGACAAATTGGGAATTGATAATGCCAGTCTGATTGTGTATGGATATCAACCGGTAATGGTAACGGCAAATTGTATCCAGAAGACTAGTGGCAAATGCTTGAAGGAAGAAGGATATCTATCTATTCGCGACAGATATCAGAAGAAGTTTACAGTAAAACGATGCTGTCAATACTGCTATAATATAATATATAATTCTGCACCGCTTTTCTTGGCGGATAAAGCAGAAGAAATTCAAAAACTTGCTCCGGCGGAATTACGCATGGATTTTACGACCGAGACATGTGGGCAGATGCAGAAGATTGTAGAATGTTATCAGTCAGCATTTCTGGAGCATCAAAAAGTATCCACACCGGAAACGGAATTCACAAGGGGACATTTTAAACGGGGCGTGAAGTAGGTGAAGATTTGGTAAATATTATTGTTGAATTGTCAAAATATCTTATGATCGTGCTGATTACGGCTTATACATACTTATGTTTCAGCATATTTGGATATTATGATCCGGATAAGAAAAAAAGTCTGCTTAGAAAGCAAAATGTATTAATGTTTATGATACATATTATTGCATTTCTGGTATTGTACCTGAAGACAGAAGAAATAAAAATACTGGCATTTTTTTTAATGCAGGTGGTATTATTTGGTGTAGTTATACTTTTGTACACGAATATCTATCCCAAGGTATCCAGACTAGTCGTTAATAATATGTGCATGCTTTTGTGCATCGGGATGATTATTCTGACCAGGCTAAATTACGAAAAGGCGGTAAAGCAATATGTGATTGCTGCTGGAGCGATTGTAATCAGTCTCGTGGTTCCGGTCATTATCCGGAAATTCAAAAAACTTTCCGAATGGAGAAATCTATATGCAATCGCTGGAATTGCATCTCTGGCATTTGTTGTAGTAGCTGGACAAGTATCTTATGGGGCGAAGTTGGGATTTACGATAGGCGGTATCAGCATACAGCCTTCGGAATTAGTGAAAATTATTTTTGTTTTTTTTGTTGCCTCAAGTTTTAAGAAATCGTTGGAATTTAAAAATATTGTGATAACAACAGCACTTGCAGCTTTTCATGTATTGATTTTGGTGGTGTCAAAAGATCTTGGAGCAGCACTTATTATTTTTGTAGTGTATCTTGCGATGCTTTATGTTGCTACACATCAGCCTCTTTATATATTGGCAGGACTCGGTGCCGGAAGTGTAGCATCTGTAGGAGCATATTATCTGTTTAATCATGTAAGGACTCGAGTGATCGTGTGGAAAGATCCATTCGCTTCTTATGATAATGGTGGGTATCAAGTGGCACAGTCTTTATTTGCCATCGGGACCGGTGGATGGTTTGGAATGGGACTGTATCAGGGAATGCCGGATCAGATTCCTGTAGCAGATGAAGATTTTATCTTTTCTGCAATATCCGAAGAATTGGGATTGATATTTGCGTTATGCACAATCTTGATCTGTGTCAGCTGCTATATTATGTTTTTGAATATCGCAATGCAACTTCATAATATGTTTTATAAGATGGTTGCGTTGGGACTTGGAACATGTTATATCTTTCAGGTGTTCTTGAATATCGGTGGTGTGACAAAATTTATTCCATCAACGGGTGTAACACTTCCGTTGGTAAGTTATGGAGGAAGTTCGCTCCTTAGTACACTGATTATGTTTGCAATTATTCAAGGACTATATATATTAAGGGAAGACGAGGAAGAAGATATTGAAAGAAAGAAAAAGGAAAGGCTACGAGCAAAGAGAAGCGGACAAGAGAATAAAAAGAGAGCAAGAAAAGCAGCAGATGTCCCGGAAAGAGCGCAGAGAAGCCAACCGAAACGACAAGCGCAAGGCAAAGGAAAAGCGCGCAAGGAACAAAGAGTTCGCTAGGGTTACTTATATTTTTGTGGCATTGTTCCTTGTTATGATGGGATATATCGTTTATTTCCAGGTAGTCAAGAGCGAAGAGATTATCAGAAGCCCTTATAATGCAAGACAAGACGCTTATGCAGATCGTGTGGTCCGAGGAAAAATTGTTGATAAGAATGGAAATGTTCTTGCACAGTCATCCGTCTCAGAAGATGGGACGGAGAGTCGTGAATATCCTTACGGGAATATGTTTGCTCATGTTGTGGGATATAGTGTACAAGGCAAAGCCGGGCTTGAGTCGGTAGAAAATTATGAGCTTCTGACATCTCATGCATTTTTCCTGGAAAAACTGGTCAACGAATTCCAGAATAAGAAGAATACAGGAGATACGGTTGTGACAACCTTGGATCTGAATCTTCAGCAGGCGGCTTACAATGCGCTGGGAGATTATAAAGGAGCGGTTGTGGTAATAGAACCTAGTACCGGCAAGATTTTGGCTATGGTGTCCAAACCGGATTTTGATCCGAATACAGTAGAACAGAACTGGGAAACCTTAAATACAGATGAAAATAGCGTGTTGTTAAACCGGGCTACGCAGGGACAGTATGCGCCGGGATCAACTTTTAAAGTTATTACGGCATTGGAATATATGCGGGAACATGCAGATTATGACACATACAGCTATAATTGTACGGGAACCATAGAGCAGGATGGAGTTTCTATTCACTGTTATAACGGTCATGTGCATGGTCAGGTTGATTTTCAGGATAGTCTGGCTTATTCATGTAATACATCATTTTCAAATATTGGTTTGTCATTAGACGTAAGCAAATTCCAGGAAACAACCAAGGAATTGTTATTTGATTCAAAACTTCCGTCAGAGTTATCATATAGTAAGAGTAAATTCTCACTTAATACTAGTGATGGAAGTGCAGATAAGATGATGACAGCCATGGGACAAGGAAAGACGCAGGTAAGCCCATATCATATGGCGTTGATTACAGCTGCGATTGCCAATGGGGGAACATTAATGAAGCCTTATCTGGTAGATTGTGTGACGAATTATGCTGGTCAGGAAGTGACGAAAAATACTCCGGAAGAATATAAAACTTTGATGACGCAAGAAGAAGCTTCGCAATTAAAGCAATATATGAAGAGTGTGGTAGATTATGGAACAGCATCTGTATTGAGTGGACAGAGCTATACGGCGGCTGGTAAGACTGGAACAGCAGAATATAGTTCCGATAAGGAAAAGGATCATTCATGGTTTATCGGAATGTCGAATGTAGATAATCCAGAACTGGTCATCAGCGTAATTATTGAAGCTTCAGATGGTTCTGCAAAAGCCGTAAATGTGGCAAAACAAGTATTTGACGCATATTATTATTAATTCGGGGTTCATAGGAGTGGAAATATGCAGTACTATAGGCATTTGTATCTGACAGAAGGGCTGAAAAAAAAGAAGTCAAAGATTATTGAAAAACTGGAAAACAATAAATTCCAGATGAATATTCATATTGTGACGTTGGCAAACAATAAACAGAACCATTTGGAAATCTATCATTCTGCAGTATTATTACAACCGAATTTTCCTCACGATGATTTCTTTGTAGTAGGAATCGCAAAAGATTATGAGGATGCGGTGGAACTTGTGGAAGAAATTGTTCAGGAAGTGTATAATGAGACCAAAGGAGCAGATATTCGTTCCTATATATTAAGAAAAGAACAGGAAGAGTAAGATGCTACATATTCTATTGCTTATCTTGAAAATTCTAGGAATTATAATTGCAGTGATACTGGGGATACTGGTATTACTGGTTTGTATTGTCCTTTTTGTTCCTATCAGATACAAAGTAGGAGCTTCTTGTGATGGGACCCTTTCCGGAGTCAAAGCGAAAACCAGAGTGACTTGGTTGCTGCATCTGATAAAAATAACGGCGTCTTATGAGGAGAAACAATTATTCTGGTGTATCAGGATTGCATGGAAGCATATTCAAAGTGAGCAGGAATCAACACAATCTGTGAAAGAAGAGGTGGAATCTTATGAAAAAGAATTGGAACAATTATTGGAGGAAGATGAAGAAGGAACTTCAGAGGAGTCGGAAAAGAAGCAGGAAGAAAGGCTGGAAGTCCACGGTAAAAGCGATCAAGACATTTCGGAAGAAATTAAAAAAGAACCCCAAATATCTGAAAGAATTACAGAAGAATTTCAAGAAGATCAAAAAGCAGTGGAAGAAGCAGAAACCTGTTTTGATGAGGCAAGGGAAGAATCTGATGATGGCAGTAAGAAAAAACGGAAGCGCATATGGCAGAAAATTGCAGGAATCTATCAGAAAGGTGTTCAAAAGATAAAAGATATCTATCGGAAGATTAAATGTACAATCAAAGGTTTCTGTGATAAAATAAAAGCATTATTAGAAAAGAAAGAGAAAATCTGCATGTTTCTCACGGATGAGATTCATAAAAAAGCGTTCCTCAAGGTGAAAGATGAGGTTTTTTGTCTTTTGAGGAAGCTAAGACCAAAGCGATTGGAAGCAGACATTCGTTTTGGTTTTGAAGACCCTTACAGAACAGGACAGTTGCTTGCAGGATTTAGTATGCTCTATCCTTTCGTAGAAGACCATG
The DNA here is from genome assembly GCF_050313695.1 of Bariatricus sp. SGI.161. NCBI lineage: Bacteria > Bacillati > Bacillota > Clostridia > Lachnospirales > Lachnospiraceae > Bariatricus > Bariatricus sp. SGI.161. The sequence continues at coordinate 7,928 of NZ_JBNPLX010000018.1, read as the reverse complement.
TTAGGGTGGAACCAGATTTTGAAAATCAGATTCTGGAAGGCAATCTGCATGTAGCGGGAAAAATGCGAGGCAGTTTTTTTATAAAACTTTTGTGGAGTCTTATCTGGAGCAGGGAAGTGCGAATGACGTATCGAGATATAAAGAAGTTTGAATTATAAGCATTTAGGAGGAAGAAAGATATGGCAGATAATAATTTTAAAGGAACGGTTGAGGCGCTCTTTCAAGGAATGGATGGAGTAGTATCCTCAAAGACGGTTGTTGGAGATGCAATTCATATAGGGGATACCATTATTCTTCCGTTGGTGGATGTATCATTTGCAATTGGAGCCGGAGCATTTAATGGAGATAAGAAAGAAAAAGGAGCCGGAGGATTGGGAGGAAAGATGACTCCTAGTGCAGTGCTTGTGATTCAGAATGGACATACTAAGCTTGTCAATGTAAAAAATCAGGATACGATTACCAAGATACTGGATATGGTACCGGACGTTATTGACAAATTTTCTTCGAACAAAGAAGATAAGATGACGGAAGAAGATGTTATGGATATTCTGGATGAGGCAGAGCAGGATTCTGATGGAAAATAGGATTAGTCATGAATTTGCATGAATTTGCATATATTATATAAAATGCAGGCAAAGGTGAAGACAATGAAGCGCGTGGTAGGTTTTGCCTTGTTCTGGGTAGCAGTTGGCATTATTCTGGCATTGATTTTGCCGAATACTTTTATAGAAGTGTTATGCATCTTGTTGTGTGTATTAGCAGGATATAACCTGTTCTGTTGTTAATACTTATTTCAAAGCATGATGCTAGGATGAATCGTGGATTTGTGCATTGTATTGATACTATAATCAAAGAAAAATGCAAATAATACTTGCAATTCATATATTCTTCTGTTACAATAACTAGTGTTGTGAGTCTGGAGAACAGACTATATATGAGCGTTAGGAGGTGCAGTCATGGCAAAATGTGCTATTTGTGAAAAGGGTGCTCACTTTGGAAATAATGTAAGCCACTCTCATAGAAAATCACCAAAGATGTGGAAATCAAATGTAAAATCTGTTCGTGTTAAAACAGAAAATGGAGCTACAAAGAGAATGTATGTTTGTACTTCTTGTTTAAAATCAGGCAGAGTTGAGCGTGCGTAATGAAGGTTAAAACTCAGATTTCGCTTTGGAATCTGAGTTTTTTATTGCCCATTAATTGATATAATAAAGTAATTATGTAATACGAAGCATCAACGTTTTCGTATTGTAATATATAAAAAAAAAGAGTATAATATGCTTATTATTATGACTTCATAAGTTTAGAGAAGAATTGGAGGTTTTAGATATGAAGGGATGTATGAGTACAGATCTTGGTATTGTGACGATTGATTCTGAAGTGATTGCAAAATATGCTGGAACTGTGGCAGTGGAATGTTTTGGTATTGTTGGAATGGCTGCAGTAAATGTAAAAGATGGTTTGGTTCATCTGTTGAAAAAGGAGAGTCTGACCAGAGGAATTCAGGTGGGTATCTCAGATGATAATCATATCAGCATTAACTTCCATATTATTGTTGCATATGGTGTAAGTATTTCTGCTGTTACTGAGAATTTGATCAGTAATGTAAAATATAAAGTAGAAGAATTTTCGGGAATGCCGGTAGATAAGATCAATGTCTACATTGAAGGCGTCAGAGTCATCGATTAGTTAAGGAGGAGCATTAGAAGTGGCTACGAAAACTATAAGTGTGGACATGCTTGCAAAGATGTTTTTGGCAGGTGCACAGAATATTGAGGCAAAGAAAGAATTTATCAATGAATTAAATGTATTTCCGGTACCGGATGGAGATACAGGAACGAATATGTCACTTACGATTATGTCAGCAGCAAAAGAAGTGACTGCATTAAGTAAACCTGATATGAAAGAACTGGCAAAAGCGATTTCTTCTGGATCCCTTCGTGGTGCACGAGGTAACTCAGGTGTTATCCTTTCACAGTTATTAAGAGGATTTACCAAATCTATCCGTGAGGAAAAAGAGATTGATGTTCTTGGATTGGCTGCTGCCTGCTCAAGAGCAAGAGATACTGCGTATAAAGCTGTTATGAAACCAAAAGAAGGTACGATTCTGACAGTTGCAAGTGGTATTGCAGATAAAGCGGCTCAGATGGCAGAAGAGACAGACGATCTTGAGGTCTTTATCCCAGCAGTCATTGAGCATGCTGAAGAAGTGCTTGCCAAGACACCGGATATGTTACCTGTATTGAAAGAAGCGGGAGTTGTAGATTCTGGCGGACAAGGTCTTTTAGAAGTTATAAAGGGCGCTTATGATGCGTTTTTGGGAAAAGAGATTGACTATAGTGCTATTTCCCCAAGCGCTGGTATGTCTGTGACGAAGATTAATGCACAGGATACAGCAGATATCAAGTTTGGCTATTGTACTGAGTTCATTATTCTGACAGAGAAGGAATTTACAGAAACAGATGAGCATGAATTTAAGGCATATTTGTCCTCTATCGGTGATTCTATCGTATGTGTCGCTGATGATGATGTGGTAAAGATTCATGTGCATACAAATGATCCGGGACTGGCAATTCAAAGAGCTTTGACATATGGACAGCTGTCGCGTATGAAAATTGATAATATGCGCGAGGAACATCAGGAAAAATTAATTCGTGATGCAGAGAAATTGGCCGCCGAAGAGGCTGAAAAAGAAGCACAGAAAAAAGCGAAAGAGCCAAGAAAACCGATGGGATTTATTACAGTATCTATCGGAGAAGGATTGAATGAGATATTTAAAGAGTTGGGAGCGGATTATATTATTGAAGGCGGACAGACAATGAATCCAAGTACGGAAGATATGCTGAATGCTATTGATCAAGTGAATGCAGATACAGTCTTTATATTGCCAAATAATAAGAATATTGTGTTGGCTGCAAATCAGGCAAAAGCATTGGTGGAAGATAAAGAAATCATTGTAATCCCGACCAAGACTGTACCGCAAGGAATTACTGCTATTATAAACTTTATGCCAGATGCAGATGCGAAGATGAACGAAGAGACAATGCTTGAAGAGATTCAACGTGTAAAATCTGGTCAGGTTACTTATGCTGTTAGAGATACTCATATTGATGATAAAGAGATTCATGAAGGCGATATTATGGGTATTGGTGATAAAGGAATTCTTGCAGTTGGAAAAGGAATTGAAGAGACTACGAAGGCAATGTTGGAGCAACTTGTAGATAAGGAGTCTGAATTGATCAGTCTTTATTACGGAGAGGAAGTCAAGGAAGAAGATGCGGAACAGTTGATTCAAGAGATTGAAGAATTGTATCCAGATGTGGATGTAGATGCACATTTTGGTGGACAGCCAATATACTATTATGTTCTTGCAGTTGAATAAATAAATCATCAGGTAGATAAAATAATATATAGGCAGGGCCAGATTTCTGTGACTGTAGGGCGTTGTCCCTTAGGAACGGAGCTGGCCTTTTTATTGCCATACAGTTGGAAAAATTTTCGATGGAAGGTTTTGCGGGTGGAGCATATATGATAGAGCAGACTAGTATCAAAGAAATCAAAGGAATTGGTGAGAAAACACAGAAGTTATTTGAAAAAGTCGGAGTCAGCACAGTCGGGGATTTGATTCGATACTATCCCAGAGGATATGATGTCTATGAAGATGCGGTGCCGGTCAGTGAGGTAGAAGAGGGAAGGACGCAGACGATAACTGGTACTGTCTATGGTCGTATACAAGTGTCCGGAAGTAGAAGTATGCAGGTTACTACACTGTATGTGAAAGACTTGACTGGTACAATAAAAGTTATCTGGTTTCGTATGCCTTTTTTGCGGAATACACTTGCAAAAGGTGGTGTGATTACTCTAAGGGGAAGAGTCGTGCGTAAACGAGATGGTTTGGTAATGGAACATCCGGAAATCTTTTATCCAAGTGAAAAATATAAGGAGAAATTGAACACTTTGCAGCCAATCTATGGATTGACAGCGGGATTGTCGAATAATGTGGTATCAAAAGCAGTCAAACAGGCTTTGGATGGTCTGGATCTGACACGAGAATTTTTGCCTGACAAAATACGAATGAGGTATGGACTGGCGGAATATAATTTCGCAATTCGTGGAATTCATTTTCCAGAGGATAAAGAAGTGTTCTATCATGCAAGAGAGAGGCTGGTCTTTGATGAATTCCTGGCATTTATTCTTACACTTCGAAAGCTAAAAGATAAGAATGAGAAGTTGGAAAATGAATATGTGATTTCCAAAAAACCAGAGGTAGAAGAGTTTATCCGGCGTTTACCATATCGTTTGACGAATGCGCAGAGAAAAGTGTGGGAAGAGATTGCTTCTGATATGGCATCCGTTACGACCATGTCTCGTTTGGTGCAGGGAGATGTTGGCTCAGGAAAGACAATCGTTGCAGTCCTGGCGTTGTTGAATACGGCATGGAATGGATATCAGGGTGCAATGATGGCGCCTACGGAAGTGTTGGCGAGGCAGCATTATGAATCGATTACGAGGTTATTTGAAGAATACGACATTCGGATAAAAGTAGAATTGCTGACGGGATCTATGACGGCAAAGGAGAAGCGCAGAGCTTATGATAGGATCGAGTGCGGATATGCGAAGATTATCATCGGCACACATGCGCTGATTCAAGATCGGGTTAATTATGATTGCCTTGCGCTGGTAGTTACAGATGAGCAGCACCGTTTTGGTGTGAAACAGCGGGAGACATTTGCCAAAAAAGGAAGAGTGCCACATGTGTTGGTCATGAGTGCGACTCCAATACCAAGAACATTGGCAATTATCTTGTATGGTGATCTGGATATTTCTGTGATCGACGAATTGCCGGCAAACCGACTCCCAATAAAAAATTGTGTGGTAGATACCAGTTACAGGAAAACAGCCTATTCATTTATGAGAAAACAAGTGGCCGAAGGGCGCCAATGTTACATTATTTGTCCAATGGTGGAGGAAAGTGAACATCTGGAAGTTGAAAATGTAATTGATTATGCTTCTGCACTACAAGAAGAAATGGGAGAAGAAATCAATGTATCTTATCTTCATGGGAAGATGAAACAGACAGAAAAAGATGACATTATGGAGCGATTCGGAAAGAATGAGATCCAGATTCTGGTATCAACAACGGTTATTGAAGTGGGAATTGATGTACCAAATGCAACGGTTATGATGATCGAGAACTCAGAACGTTTTGGATTGGCACAACTTCATCAGCTTCGCGGTAGAGTAGGGAGAGGGAAACACCAGTCTTATTGTATCTTTATGACTGGTTCAAAATCAAAAGAAACCAAAGAAAGGCTGGATATATTAAATAAGTCAAATGACGGGTTTAAGATAGCAAGTGAAGATCTTAGACTTCGTGGACCTGGTGATCTCTTTGGAATTAGACAGAGTGGACTGATGGATTTTAGACTTGGCGATATATATCAGGATGCCCGGATATTACAGATGGCAAATGAAGCCGCTGATACCCTTACAGAGTCTGCGTGTGATTGGTTGAAAAATCTTCCAAATTATGAAGGAAATACTAGTGTAATAATCTAAATACTCCATATACTATGATTGTAACAAAACCAAAAGTTACAAAGTTACCAAAAGGAGGAGTATAACAATGACAAGTTCATCAAACAGAGCAGCCGTGCCTGAAGCAAAAGGCGCATTAGACAAGTTTAAATACGAGGTTGCAAACGAATTAGGCGTACCGTTAACAGACGGTTACAACGGAGACCTGACATCTAGACAGAATGGTTCTGTTGGTGGTTATATGGTTAAAAAAATGATCGAACAGCAGGAAAAACAGATGGCTGGTAAATAAGAAAAATGAATGAAATTGGGACGTAGACTTTTTGCAAAAGTCTACGTCCCAAATTTCATTTTGTGGTGTACCTAAATGAAAAATGTGGTGTACCTAGATGAATAAATTGTAAAAAATTGTCGATAAAAAATATGATATTTCGATAAAAAATCAGACAAATTATTTGAGATTTATGACAGTTTATGATAATCTATATATACAAAATGTTACAGAGATTTGTAGAGGTTATGATAGGGGTTCAATTGGACAATCTGTCCAATTTAATAAGCGGAAATACATATGATATGAATTCCGCTTTCTTTCTCCACAAAATGTGGAGGTCTATATGGGCAGGATGGCGATATTGCCACCTGCTCTTCTTTTTTCGAATTTTAGTGAATGACAGAAAATGTTCTATTCGTCCCAGCCTTCATAAAAACGGATGTTTACGGATATATTTCTTACAATATCGCCTTCTTTAAGTTCGATATCGCTAATATCTGAGACATAGGGCATTAAAGGTTCTTCTTCGGATAATTCTAATGTAATCCAATCGCGGGCGGCTTCATTTGCACTGTCAATGGCATCATCCAAGGTTTCACCTTCTCCGTAGCAACATTCTAAATCTGGAAAGTACCCTTTGTATTTTCCATCTTCTGTCTTATGGAATACTGCGGGATATATAAATTTCATAATGTTCCTCCTATAAACTTTTTTCGAAATCTATTATAGGAGTTTTGTAAGAAGAAAACAATAGTAAAATCGTATGCATGTATTTGGAATAATTTGTTTAGGCTGTTATTAGAATGGTAGTAATAGACGAATATCCAGAAGGAGTTGTTGTATGAAATTTGTTCTGGCAGTAATCCTAAGCGTCGCATTATGTGTACATCCTGTATATGCTATGGAGATAAGAGGGCCAATTTTGTACACGGATGTGCAAGAAACAACAAATACGCAGGAAACAACAGAAAGTCCGAAGGAGGAATCAATTATAGTTAGTGCACCCTCGGCAATCTTGATGGAGGCTTCGACAGGACAGGTCATTTATGAAAAGGATGCTGATACACAGAGACCACCAGCCAGCGTTACAAAGGTGATGACTTTACTCTTGATCTTTGATGCACTAGAGGAAGGAAAGATTAGTTTAGAAGATGAAGTGACAACTTCAGAATATGCGGCATCTATGGGAGGTTCACAGGTGTTCCTGGAGCCTGGCGAAGTGCAAACGGTTGATACATTGATAAAAAGTATATCTGTTGCAAGTGCTAATGATGCCTGCGTAACAATGGCGGAGTATATCTGTGGCAGTGAAGAGGCATTTGTAGAGCAAATGAATAAGAGGGCAGAAAAACTGGAAATGAAAAATACACATTTTGTAAATTGTAATGGACTAGACGCAGAAGGACATCTGACGACTGCGCGAGACATTGCGTTAATGTCAAAAGAGTTGATTACTACATATCCTCAAATATACGATTATTGCAAAATCTGGATGGAAAATATCACACACACAACAAAGAAAGGTACTTCTGAGTTTGGATTGACTAATACCAATAAACTAATTCGACAATATGAATATGCGACAGGTTTAAAAACCGGTTCGACTAGTCAGGCAAAATTCTGTGTATCTGCAACTGCGCAGAAGAATGAGATTGATTTGATTGCGGTGATCATGGCGGCAGATGATAGTAAAACGCGCGTAAAGGATGCAATTACACTTTTCAATTATGGATTTGGAAAATGTAATAAATATAAAGAGGAGCATATGGAAAAATTAGCCCCTGTATCTGTACAACGAGGTGTGAAAAAAGAGGTAAAAATAGAACAGAAAGGCGCCTTTTCCTATATAGATACGACTGGTTCTGACTTAAATTCCATAGAAAGGAAGATAGTCATTGACTCGAAGATAAAAGCACCTGTGAAAAAAGGTGATAAATTGGGAGAAATTCAATATTATTTGAACGGAGATCAAATTGGAGAAAGAGATATTCTGGCGATGGAAACGGTAGAAGAAATTACTTATAAGAGTGCGTTGGAAGGGGTTGCAAAAGAGTTGTTGCTTTAGATGGGAATTTAGTTGAGTTAGTCGATAATTGGGTGTGTACGGTGAGAGGAC